>JAJFLL010000276.1 GCA_021772695.1 Deltaproteobacteria bacterium | reverse complement strand
AAAGAGAACCTTCGCAAAGGTCATGCCATAATTGGTAAAATTGACGATTAGTGATAATATTAAGTTAAATCATATATTTATGTGTGTACAAAAATGATAATGAAATGTGGTGGAATATGACGTACGGGGTAAAAATCACCCCTCTTAACGATGGGAAAGCGGGATAACAGCCTAAAAAATAGTAATTATTAATATTTATTCGATATTGACAGAGGGGTATTTAATTACCCTTTTTGTTCATTTCCACAAGAAATGGCTGAGCACCAGTAAGATACTGCCGGTCAGAGCGGCCCCAATGCCTAGGTAAGCGATCCAGGTATAGAGTTTGGGATTGCCGACGAATCGCTGCCTAAGGCCCAGTAATTCATAGACATTGGCAAAGACTCCGGTGGGAGCCGGGCCGGGAAGGTTTTGGGAAACCCCGGTGTCTAAGGAAGCGGATCCAGACTTTTGGGGACGGGTGGCGAAGAGGGCATGTTCCAATCGGGCCTGGCTATAGGGATCTACCGAGGCCTTGGCATTGAAGACCACATTTTTTTCGGCGCCTAATAATTGGGGCATGGCTTCTTCTCCCATATGTCGCATCAAGAGATAGGTCAGTTCTTCCCCAAAAATTTGCGCGAGTTTTTGTGCGCTGATGGTTTGTCCCGGTTTCAGCTGTTGTAAAAAATTTAGGAAGGCTTCGTTTTGAATGGCCACCTGGGCAAATTTTTCCTGACCCTCTCTGGCACCCCGTTGGTATTTGAGGTCACCCACCAAGTAGGCCCCCTTACCTTTTTTCTGGAACATGCCGCGAAAGATTAGGCCCAAAATGTCGTCGAGATCTTTGCTCGATTGGGATTCTTTGTTTCCTAACTTGGCCAATTTGGCAAAGAAGGCCAACCAGTCCGCCTTATTGGGAAATTCAGGGTCTTCGCCCTCGCCCAGGGCTTTGCCCAGTTTCTTTTTTTCTTCTAGGGCCTCATACAAGAGTAGTGCGAACTGAGTATCGAGGTCGAGTTTCCCCTCATCACCTTCGGTATCATTTTTTTCTTTGAGAATCGCCGCTAACTCCGCGTCGGTGACAGCTTCTGTATCGCCGCTGCTAGCCTGGTCCAAATGGCTCTTGACCCCTTTTTGTCCCAGTACCTTTTGCAATTGGGCCTTGGCTTCGGGACTCAGGGGTTGATCGCTGGCATCTTCCGTGGGCAACTCGCTCAAGGAACCGTCTTTGTCTAATTTAAAGGCTCTGGTCTTGCCTTGGTCTCGCACAAAGACCAAGGAGCCTCTGAGATGGACCATGACGGGTGGGGGTTGGTTTTTTTCTGCGCCGCCTCGTGTGTTCTGTTGGCTCACCAAAAATCGCTGCATTTGTTGGGTCAGATTTCGGGTGGCATCAAAGCGTCCCGAGAAAGGTCGTCTGGCTTGGGGTTGACCCTCTTGGCTTTGGGCGCGACCGTAACGAATATTTAACGGGGTCCCCGGAGTCCAGGTACGGGTTTGTGGCTGGGCTCGCGTGGTCGGGAGGGGAGTGCGAGTTTGAGGTTGAGAGGTGTTGGCACGACCGGTTTGTCCCTGCTTGGTCGCTTGGCGGTTCTGGATCAGACGCTTGGCCTGACTGGAGGTTTGTCGTGAATTGTAAACAGACCAACTTTGTGGTGTGTGGGACCGGGTGCGACGTTCTTGGTTGAGCTCTCGTCCGGCCTCTCGGTTACGCTGTTGGGTAGAGCTACGGGATAAAAAGCCGTCCATTTGTTCTTGGGTACGACTTTTTTGGGAAGTGCGGGCCTGTCGCTGCGGGCCTTGGCGTTCTTGGCCTTCAGTGCGGTCTTGTCGCAGTTGCTCCGATTGCTCCTCTCGGGCTTCACGGGTGCCTTGCCGGACCGACTCTTGGGTACGGCCTTGTTCTTGGATTTGGGCGGTGCGTTGGGCCTGGTCTAGTTTGGTCTTTTCCTCGCCCTCAAACATCTTTTGGACGATTTCGCGACCGGATGTGGGCCCGATACGGGATCCGCCGGGGGGTGACATGGCTGCTCCTTTTTGCCAATGATTCAAGATCTTAGCCTATTTTCGGCATGAAGTCTTGCTGCAGTTGCGTGTGCTCCCTTGACCCCTTTGGGTGGGGCGATTATGGAGGCGGCAGATTTCACCATGGATTTTGGCCACCACACCCTTTTCCCTACCGATACCGCTACGATGCCAAAGCATTTTAGTGGGTTGCACGGCTCTGCCTTGGCCTATGCCCTAGCCCGATTTTGGTTCCAGACCCAGAAAACTCTATTGGTGGTCCTGCCCACTCCCAAGGAACTTATGGAGCTGCAGGAGCAGTTAGAGTTTTTCATGGGGCCCCAGGCGCCGGTCATGGCCTTTCCCCCTTTGGGGATCTATCCTTATTATGGTCTTCGTCCCGGCGTCGAGGTCATCGCCCAGCGACTCTCCTTTCTCGATGCCTTGAAACACCGAAGGGATCCGTGGATCGGGTTGATTTCCGTCACCGCCTTGATGCGTCGGTTGCCGCCGAAGTCCTTTTTGGATGAGCATTCGGAATATTTAGTGGTGGGCGAAGAAATTTCTCGGGACCGGCTCCTCGAATCTCTGGTTCAGTCCGGTTACCAAGATGCGCCCTTGGTGGAAGATCCCGGTACCTTCAGCAAACGGGGTGGCATCATCGATTTGTTTTCTCCCCAATGGGAAAACCCCATTCGTCTGGAATTTTTTGGCGATCAATTAGAGAGCCTGCGTACTTTCGATCCGCAAAACCAACGCTCCCTCAAAACCCTGGATGACGCCATGGTGTTGCCGGCCCACGAAATTATCTTTACCGATGATTCCCTTGCCAAGGCCAAGCATCGGTTTCGGGAATTGGCCAACGAATACGGAGTAGAGAAGGAAAGTCGGGATGCCTTTTTAGAGGCCTTGAAGCATCGCATGCAACCGCCGGCCCTAGAAACTTTTTTGCCGCTTTTTTATTCCGAGCTCAAAACATTGATAGATTACCTGCCCAAGGATTTTTACGGGGTATGGTTAGAACCGGAATCTTGTTCGAAGGTATGCAAGGACCAGTGGCAACATCTGCAATTGGCCCATGATTCTTGCCAATCGGTAGAATCAGTCATCGATCCGGAAAAATTAGTCCTGACATGGTCCCAAATCGAAACGGGACTTCAAGAAAAGTTTCACCTCGTGGGACGAGAGTTGGGCAGTGGAGATGAAGATCTCACCTTCAAGACCGAAGGACATGAGGCCCTGACGGTACAATTGAAACATGCACCCTTAGGGGAGGGCATGTTGCAGCCTTTAATGGATCAATTGCGAAAATGGGGTGAAGGCGGGAACCGCGTGGCCTTGGTGGCCTCGACCCATGCGCAAGGTTTACGGTTGAAAGATTTATTAGAGCGTCACCAATTTCCCCTCCATACCTTGGAGCGCGGTTTTGCGAAGTTGCCCTCCGTGAAGGACGCCCCCACCCGACAAATCTATCTATTAGAGGGCCACTTGGCCAAAGGGTTTTACTGGCCCGAGGAACGGCTCATTTTAATCACGGATCAAGAAATATTCGGTGAGAAGCGAAGGCAACGCCGCCGTACCTCCATTCCCACCGAGGCATTCACCACCTTCGAAGAATTGGCCGAGGGCGATTATGTGGTTCATGAAGAGCACGGCTTGGGAATCTATCGCGGTTTGCACGCCCTAGAGGTGGGAGAGCAGAGCGGGGATTTTTTACTTCTGGAATATCTCGGCGGCGACAGGCTCTACCTTCCTGTCTACCGTCTCAATCAGGTGAGCCGTTATCAAGCCGGAGAGGGCCATGCGCCCCGTCTCGATAAAATGGGAGGCTCTGCCTGGGAAAAAAGCAAATCCAAGGTCAGGAGTGAACTCAAGGCCATGGCCGGCGAATTGCTAAAGCTCTACGCGGAGCGGGCTACCCTAAAGGGCCACGGCTTTGCCTCGGGTGGAGAACTCTACGAAGAATTCGAAGCCACCTTTCCCTTTGAAGAAACTCCCGATCAAGACAAAGCCATTGTTCAGGTGAATCAAGACATGGACTCCGATCGCCCCATGGATCGATTGGTGTGCGGAGATGTGGGCTTCGGCAAGACCGAGGTGGCCATGCGGGCCGCCTTCCGCGCCTTACTTGAGAATAAACAAATTGCCATTTTGGTTCCCACCACCGTCTTAGCGCTGCAGCATGAACGCAACTTTAGGGCGCGGTTTCAGCAGTACCCGGCCATGATCTCGACTTTATCCCGCTTTTCTACGGCCAAGGAGCAGCGCGAAACCTTGGAAAAATTAAAGGCGGGGAAAGTGGACATCATCATCGGCACCCATGCCCTATTGAGTAAGCGGGTGGAGTTTAAAGATTTAGGTCTCTTGGTGGTGGATGAAGAACATCGCTTCGGCGTCGCCCAAAAAGAAAAGATCAAGCTAATGCGCAAACAGGCCGATGTGCTGACACTGACGGCCACGCCCATTCCCAGAACCTTGAACATGTCATTGAGCGGCATTCGGGATCTATCGGTCATTGCAACCCCGCCGGTGGACCGCATGGCCATTCAAACCTTTGTGGCTACCTATAATGAGGCGCTCATCAAAGAGGCGGTGATGCGGGAATTGGCCCGGGGCGGCCAGGTATATTTTATTCACAATCGGGTGCAGTCCATCGGCAAGTTTAAACGCCGACTTATGGAATTGGTTCCGGAAGCCAAGATTGAGGTGGGACACGGCCAGATGAACGAGAAAGAATTGGAAGAAGTCATGATTCGGTTTTTAAATCGAGAATTCAATGTCTTCTTGTGTACCACCATTGTGGAATCGGGTCTCGATGTGCCCTCGGCCAACACGATGATCGTCAACCGCGCCGATACCTTGGGCTTGGCTCAACTCTACCAGCTCAGGGGCAGAATAGGGCGCTCCAATATTCGTGCCTTTGCCTATTTACTGACACCGGGTAATCAATTGATGACTCGAAAAGCCCAGATGCGTCTCGGAGTATTGCAAAGGTACAGCGATCTCGGAAGTGGTTTTAAAATTGCTGCCCATGATTTAGAAATTCGCGGTTCAGGCAATCTCTTGGGTGCGGAGCAATCCGGCCACATCGCGGCCATGGGATACGAACTTTATTTGCGCTTGCTTGAAGAAGCCGTGGCCGAGGTTAAGGGGGAAGAACTGCGACAGGCGCCCGAACCAGAATTACAACTTCGGTTGGCGGCGCAAATTCCCGAAAGTTATATGCCGGAAACCCAAATGCGCCTGACCCTCTATAAACGATTCGCCTCGGTACAAGATGAAGAAGAATTAGAGGCCTTGGGCGAAGAGACTCAGGATCGCTTTGGGGGGCTTCCCTTCGAACTTCTCAATTTAATGACTTTGATGAGGGTAAAGATTTGGGCGAAACGGGCCTGGCTTCGGGCCTTGATTCAGGAACCCAATCGGATCGTGTTTCGATTTGACCCCGAGGCCCCCATCCAAATTGAGGCCCTCATGGCCCGCATCGCCAAGGAGCCGGAAAGATTTCGCTGGCTTAAACCTCACGAGTTGTCCATGGCGTTTAAGCCGGGAAAAGAAGATAAGGCCTTGGAAGGAGCCATTCAATTTTTAACAACCATTGAATTGATTTCTGAAACCGAGAAAGCCCATTGATGATTCCCATGGTCGATATATTTAGGTGGTGTTTCGTTGTCGCCATGGCGCTGTGCTTCACAGGTGCTTGCTCACCCCCGGACCCTTTGGCGCCCGTCGCGAATATCGGTGACGAAACGATTGCCGTGGGTGAATTACAAGCTACCTTTTTGGCTGAAATGGCCGGGTATCCCCAAGAGATCCAAAAAAATTCGAATACTCGAAAACGTTTATTGAGGCGCACCCTCGATGAAATGATCGACCGACGCCTATTGTTACAGGCTGCCTTGCAGGCGGGCACCGGGGTGGAAGACTCAGAACTCAATGCGGAAGTTAGAAAATATAAGAGCCAGTATACCGAGTGGAATTTTCAGAAGGCCCTCCAAGAATCGGGTATTACTCCTGAGGCCTGGTTGCAGCGAAAGAAAGAAAATCTTTTGATCAAAAAATATTTGGACCATTTGTCCAGTACCGCACAACCGGTCACCGCCGATGGGGTAAAAACCTACTACGAGACCCACCCCACCGAATTTGTTCGCCAGGAGTCCGTCAGGGTTAGGCAAATCGTTACCGACACCAAAGAGAAGGCCGAATCTATTCTCAGAAGATTGCGAAACGGGGAAAATTTTGCCAAGTTGGCCAGGGATCTGAGCCTGTCTCCCGACCGAAAGCAGGGAGGGGACCTGGGTTTTATTGGGAAAGGCAGCTTCCCTCGGGAGTTTGAGGTGTGTTTTCAAATGAATCCAGGTGAAATTTCTCCAATAATTCCAAGTTCTTACGGGTTTCATCTCTTTAAGGTTCTAGAGAAAAACTCAGAAGCCCCAATGCCATTAAAAGAGGTTGAAGGAAGGATCGCTTTAAAACTAAGACAAGAGGCTCGTGAAGCCCAACGGGAAGCCTTGCTGAAACAACTGAAAATAGATCATCCCGTGCAAATTCAAGAGGAAGTATTGGTGAGAATAAAATGAAAATGACCCAAGCCAAAACATTTTTGACCTTAGTTTTAATTCTGACTTCCGGTGCCCTGACGCCGGTCGAAGCCGAAGTCGTCGATAAGGTGGTGGCCATCGTCAATGAGGAACCCATCACCCTATTTGATTTAGATACGGCCATGGCCAAAGATGTGGAATCCATTCAAGGGGCTCCATCCACTCAAGACAAACAAAAACAATTCAAGCAATCCCGCAATCAGGCCTTGAAGAGTTTGATTGAAGAAAAATTGCTCGATCAAGAACTGGTTCGGAAGAGTGTGACCATTACCCCAGCCGACGAAGATAAAGCGGTGAAGAATGTCTTGGAGCGGAACAACATGACCATGGAACAGCTCAAGGCCGAATTAAAATCGAAGGGGCAAACATGGGAAGAATATATCGAGCAAGTGAAGTTGCAACTGAAACGAATCAAATTTATGGGGCAGATCTTGGCCCCGAGAGTTCGGGTCACCGACGCAGATCTCGACGAATTTTTCGCTGAGAATTCCGATAAATTCGCCCAATTT
>JAJFLL010000275.1 GCA_021772695.1 Deltaproteobacteria bacterium | reverse complement strand
CCACGATCTGGAATGGGGTGTCCCCGTCACCGACGACCGACCTTTTTTTGAATTTCTGATTTTAGAAGGTGCCCAGGCGGGCCTCAGTTGGCTTACTATCTTGAAACGCCGGGAGAACTATCGCAAGGCCTTCGCCGATTTCAATCCAAACGCAGTCGCTCGGTTTGACCGAAAGAAAATTGAAAAACTACTGCAAGACCCCGGCATCATTCGCAATCGACTCAAGGTCAATGCGGCAGTATCCAACGCCAAGGCCTATCTAAAAGTCCAAAAGGAATTCGGAAGCTTCACTCGATACTGCTGGAGCTTCGTCCACAACAAACCGATACAAAACCGATTCAAACAACTCAAAGAATTGCCCGCCACCACAGACATTTCAGACACCTTCAGCAAGGACCTAAAAAAACGCGGCTTTAAATTCGTGGGCAGTACCATCATCTACGCCCACATGCAGGCCACCGGTATGGTGAATGACCATTTGGAATCTTGTTTTCGCTACAAGCCGGTAAAAAAAATGGGGGAGCGTTTTAAGGTGTCACCGCCTCGGTAGTGGGAGAACTTTCCGTCTCAGGCTGAGACTCCGGGGGAATTTCTTTCTTTCTCAAGGTCAAGAGTATAGCCCGGGGTTCGGCTTCGGCGGTGGGAATGCTGATCTTATCGGTAGAAACACCTTTCGACGCCAATTCTAACTCGAAGGGTTCGAGCATTTCTTCCTTAAAACGATAACGCCGCGCCTGACGTGGCGGCATTTCCCAATTTTCCAAAAACTCTACCTGTACTTCAAGGTCGGGATTCTTTTTCACCACTTGTCCGATCTTGATGAGGGCCGCTTGTTCGGCCTCGTTCAAGACCGATTTCGTTCGTGCGAGCGGAAACGGGCCGAAGTGGGTCGGATAATATTCGAATTCCACTTTAGGATCATAGCCCAGCAGTTGTTTCAATCCGGCCTGTAGGATCTCCTTGGCCTCTTCACTTAAATCACTTGCACTTAAATAGGTTAGATGGATGGCGGGTACGACTTGCTCGGCCTCATTTTCAAAGAGGTGCATATCGACTTCTAATAATTGGGCCTTTTTATGAGGCCAGATCTGCTTGATGGCATTTTGCAATCGATCGTAGAGTACGAGAAAATTCACATCTTCTGATTTCGGCTTTTCTTCACGGGCAAAGACCTTGGACCAATCCGTATCTTTATCTTCTCCGAAATAACCAGGACTTTGCACCAAAACCAATCGCACCGGTTGCGCAACTTTTTCAGTAGCCTCGGTTTCAAAGAGGAGTTTTTCACGTTTGGCGAAAATTTGATTGGTATTGATATGAACGATGGCCCGTAAACCCGGCTTGGCATCCTCAACGGCCACCTTTTCGATCTCAGAAATATTGGTCTTGCGAAAGTGGTCCTTTGCCAACTGATTGATGGCCTTCACATTCATTTCTTTCTGGGAACGTTCGGCCACCTGATGGATCACCCGGGACAAGGCCTGCTGCAGCGGAAAATAAATGACCAATAAGAAGACTGCAGCCACGAATAAACGGGCCTTCAAGGATCCCACCCGGGAAAACCATTTAAGGATTCGAATACGACCGATCCAGGCATCGAATCCCGATTGGTGGGCCGGATTATCTTCCCATTCGTCTACCCGGCGACGTACGGCACGCCGCCCCATTCCAACTAAAAGAAAAACCAACATGGAGGTCACCACGATGGCCACCAAGTTAGCGGCAAACAACAGGCTACCCCCTCGAGTCACCTCGATCCATTGGGGTAGGTTTTTACGGGCCCCCAGGCCGAATCCCACCACACAAACCGGTGGCAGTAGGGCCACCGCGATGGCCACTCCCGGTATGGCCGCAGTGAGCCCGCGGGTACTTTTCATGATGGCCACGGCCCCAGCCAATCCAGACATGAGGGCCACCACCAAATCGAGAATGGTCGGCTGGGTGCGGGCTAAAATCTCAGGGGTGGCCTCCTTAAAAGGCAATACCAAGACCAAGAAGTAAGAAGCGGCCACGGCCACCGCGACACTGAAGAACAGCCCTAGAAAGGCTCGAATCCCTAAAAAGATATCGCCCGTGGCCAGGGCCAGGCCGGTCCCCAGAATAGGACTCATCAAGGGTGATATCAGCATGGCTCCGATGAGAGTGGCGGGGCTACTCAAGACTAAGCCCAAAGTGGCAATGCCGCAGGCAAGAATCAGTTCCAACCAATAGGTAATATTGAGCGGATCAGAGGCACGAATCGTGGAGAGATAAACTTCGTAGCGAATATCGTTATCGAGACCCAACCAAGAACTGATGCGGCCTCGCACCTTGACCCCAACTTTTTTAATGAGAGTATTTTTAGATTTTGGGGCGCTCATGGCGGCAATTCATCTCTCGCTTCCAGATAGAAGTCCAGCAAGAGCCATCAAATATGATAAATAACCGTACGAATTTTTTGTTGACTTAAGTCTAATTTTCCCTCAATTTACCTCTTAAACTGACACGTCAGTCTAGCATTTAGTTGAATAAATTCAATAAGTTATATCAACTTTACCGCATATGACTCCAGAGAAGAGGGAATCCCATGACCCGTAAACTCATGATTGGAATGGACGTTGGCTCCACCACCGTCAAAGCAGTAGTGGTCGACCCTGAAAGCTTAGAAATCCTCTGGAGTGATTACCAACGACACGAAACCAAACAACCTGAGAAGGTCATGGAATTCATGGTGCGTATCGGCAATGAATTCAGCGACGTGCCTCGTGAAAATATTCGCATGTTCCTGACCGGTTCCGGTTCCTCTCCCCTCTGTAAACCCACCGGGGGAAAATTCGTTCAAGAAGTCAATTCGGTGACCATGGCCGTGGAAAAACTCCATCCCGACGTGGGATCCGTAGTGGAATTGGGCGGCCAAGATGCCAAGATCATTATTTATAAAAAAAACGAAGAGACCGGAGAAAAGCAGGCCATCACTTCTATGAACGATAAGTGTGCCTCGGGCACCGGGGCCACCATCGATAAGTGCGTCATCAAAGTGGGCGTCGAAAATGCATTTTTGGGTAAGTTAGGTTTTGACAGCCGAAAATTACATCATGTGGCCGCCAAATGTGGGGTCTTTGCTGAAACCGATCTCGTTAATTTAGTGAAATCGGGGATTCCCTCCAATGAAATCCTAAATAGCTTGGCCGACGCCATCGTCATGCAGAACCTCTCGGTGTTGACGCGGGGAAATACCTTAAAACATAAGGTGCTGCTCTTGGGTGGTCCCAACACCTACCTGCCCTTTTTGCAACAATGCTGGAGGCTGCGCATCCCCGAGACCTGGAAAGAAAGAAATTACGATTACCCCAAAGACATTCCCATTGAAGAATTGATCTTTGTCCCCGAGAACGCCCAATATTATGCCGCCTACGGTGCGGTCATCTACGGCACCTACGAAGAAGAACATGTGGGCCAATACGAGGGATTGGCCGGGCTAAAAGATTATATGCAAAACGGACGGCAGGCCCGGCTGGGTGCCATGGCCACCGGTCCCTTGGTCAAAGATGAAGCCGAACTCAATGCCTTTAAGGACGACTATTCCATTCCTTCCTTTAAACCGACCCAGCCTGAAGCGGGCACGACGGTAAAAGGTTTTATCGGCCTCGACGGGGGTTCCACTTCATCGAAGGCGGTTTTGGTCGATGAAGCGGGCGAGATCATTCTCAAGGCCTATCAACTTTCCAAAGGCAACCCCATCCAAGACACCAAAGAAATCTTAAAACAGATGCACGGCTATTTTGCCGACCAAGGTGCGAACCTCGAGGTACTGGGCTTTGGTGCCACAGGCTATGCCGCCGACGTGCTAGAAGAATCGGTGAAGGCCGATGTCAATATTGTAGAAACCGTGGCCCATATGATGAGCGCGGTGCACTTCTTTGGCGATGTGGATGTCATTTGCGATATCGGTGGGCAAGATATCAAGGTGCTGTTCATGCAGAACGGCGACATCAAAAATTTTCGACTTTCCAATCAATGTTCCGCCGGTAACGGCATGTTGTTACAAGCCATGGCCGATCAATTCGGCGTCAAAGTGCAAGATTACGCCGATGTGGCCTTTCAAGCCGGGTTGGCCCCAAAATTTTCTTATGGCTGTGCCGTATTTCTCGATAGCGACCGGGTCAATTTCCAAAAAGAAGGTTATTCGAAAGAAGAACTACTGGCCGGCCTGGCTCAGGTACTGCCGAAAAATGTGTGGCAATACGTGGTGCAGATTCCCCGCATGGCCGAATTGGGAAAAAAATTCGTCTTGCAAGGTGGCACTCAATACAACCTGGCCGCTGTCAAGGCTCAGGTGGATTACATTAAGCAACGGGTGCCCGGAGCCGAAGTCTTAGTCCACCCCCATTGCGGCGAGGCCGGTGCCATCGGGGCCGCCATGGAAACCCGCCGGGTGGTGCAACGCCGCGGCTATTCCACCTTCATCGGCCTGAAGCATGCCATCGATTTGGAATACACCAGCACCAACGACGAAACTACCAAATGCGATTTTTGCCCCAATAATTGTTCCCGCACCTTCATCGACACCAAGACTCCCGACGGCAAGACCAGTCGGTATATTTCCGGATTCAGCTGCGAAAAAGGTACCGTCGAATCCAAAGAAGCCATGCTTGAGATGATGAAGGAGCGCAATAAGCTGAAGAAGAATTATCCCAACCTAGTAGATTACGAAGCCCATGTGGCCTTTAACTCCTATCCCAAAGATCCCAAGCCCGAACATGGCACCGAAATCGATGACATCGAAGTGAAGAAAACCCTATTCGGCAATATCAAACGGGTGCCCATCCGGCGCACCTTTCAAGGATCCTCGGCCAAGGCCGCGTTGATTCGAAAAAATATTCGTATCGCCATTCCCCGAGTGCTCAATATTTATTCCACCGCACCCATATGGAAGGCCTACTTCGAGGCTCTGGGTGTGCTTGAAAAAAATGTAGTTTTCTCAGACTTCACTACCGAAGAAATGTGGGTAGAAGGCGGCAAATACGGATCCATCGATCCCTGCTACCCTTCCAAGGTGAGCCAGGCCCACATGCATAATTTGCTGTTTCACAAACACAGCGAAGAAAAGCCCCTCCACTATATCTTCAACCCCATCATGACTCACGTGCCTACCTTTTTGAAAAAGGTGCAAGACGTGGCTAGCTGCCCTATCGTGGCTGGCTGTCCCGAGGTAATGAAGGCGGCCTTTACCAAAGAAAACGACTTCTTTGCCGAACGGGGCATCACTTATCTATGCCCCGCCATGACTTTGAACGAACCGTTGCTGTTCAAACGGCAAATGTACGAGGCCTTTAAAGACATTCTGCAAATCACCGAAGACGAATCGGACTACGCCGTCGATCAAGGGTGGAAGGCCTTGAATGAATTCGATTTGAAGCTGCAACAAAAGGGTAAGGAGATCCTCGATTGGGCTGAGAGAGAAAACAAGATGGCCATTTTGTTGCTGGGTCGGCCCTATCATTTAGATCCAGGCCTCAACCATAGCGTGCTCGATGAGTTCCAAGTGTTGGGCTATCCCGTGCTCTCCATTAGGGCCTTGCCCAAAGATGAAGCCTATCTGAATCGTTTTTTTCAAAAGGATATCGACCAAGGCAAGATCCAATCGGCACTCGAAGTGACCGATGTCTGGCCAGAAAATTATTCGGCCAACTCCGCCCAAAAGGTCTGGGCCGCCAAGTTTGCCGCCCGCCATCCCAATGTGGCCGTGCTCGACCTCTCGAGTTTTAAATGCGGGCACGATGCCCCCACCTACGGCATCATCGATAAGATCATCAGCACTTCCAACACTCCCTACTCGGCGCTGCACGATATCGATGCCAATAAACCCGGTGGCTCCATCAAGATTCGGGTGAAGACCTATGCCCATAGCTTAAGTCTTCGCGAAGAGATGATGGAAGACATGGAAAAACGCCGCCAGGAACTCAAACAAAGTCTCGAGGCCAAACGTCAGGAACTGATGGCCACTGCGAAATCATCTCCCAGCAAGACCGTGACCGTCGAAGACGAGGCCACTCCGCTGCCGAGTCCTACAAATTTTGATTCCGATTTTTCCCAAGAAAAGGAGGCCCATTATGCCGCATCCCCAAACGAACGATAAAAATTCCAACCCGGTTCCCCTCTCCGCCGTCGAGGCAGAGTTGGCCCGCTTTGAAGCCGAAGAGAAAAAGCGCTTAGGCCTCGAGGATGAAACGGGGCAATGGGAAGACAAAATCAACGGTGAATTTTTCGCCGACCAGCGGGAGCATACGACGATTTTGGTCTCGGGCCTAACCATGGCCCACGACACCTTTGTCAAGGCCGGATTGGCCGGGCTGGGGTACAAGATCAAGGCCTTAGATTGTCCCGACAACGACGCCTTACAGTTCGGTAAGGAATTCGGCAATCGAGGCCAATGCAACCCCACCTATTTTACGGTGGGAAACTTGGTAAAATATTTGGTCAACCTGCGTGACAAAGAAGGTTGGAGCACCGCCGACATCATTGAAAAACACGTTTTTCTGACCGCCGGCGCCTGCGGACCCTGCCGCTTCGGCATGTATGTGACCGAGTACCGCAAGGCCCTGCGAGATGCGGGATTTGACGGCTTTCGAGTCATGCTCTTCGAACCCAACGGCGGCATGAATCAAGCCACCGGAAAAGAAATGGGCCTGAAGATGGACCGAACCTTTTTTCTTACTCTGGCCAAGGCCATCTTCACCGGCGACGCCTTAAACGCCATTATGTACCGCATTCGTCCCTACGAAGTAGAAGCAGGCGCCACCGATAAGGCCATTGAAAAATGTAAGGAGCATATCAACAAGGCCTTGAAAGATAAGAAGTCCATTCTGCGAGCCTTGTACCGCTGTCGAAAAGAACTGCAGCAGGTCAAAGTAGACCAAACCAAGGCCAAGCCGAAGGTCTCCATCATCGGGGAATTCTGGGCCATGACCACGGAAGGCGACGGCAATTATAAATTGCAACGCTTTCTCGAACAAGAAGGGGCTGAGGTCGACATTCAGCTCATCGCCGGATGGATCCTCTACAATATTTGGCAGGCCCGGGTCGACACCCGCTCCCGCATGAAACTCAAGGGCATCGACGGTGAAGCCCGCAAAGGTCTCAAGACCACCCAGGTGGCCAAAAAATTCGCCACCCTCTGGGTTGCCGAAAAAGCCATTCGCCTAACCTTCAAGACCTTTGGGTTTTTCCTAGGATTGAAGAATTATAAATTACCCGACATGGAAGAAAACGCGGCGGTGGCGGCGGAGCATTACAACACCGAACTGCGGGGCGGTGAAGGTCACATGGAAGTGGGTAAGCTCATTCAGAATGTGACCCATAAAAAATCCCATATGACCATCTCGGTGAAACCCTTCGGTTGCATGCCTTCCAGCGGTGTTTCCGACGGGGTGCAGGGCATCATTACGGAGCGCTATCCCGAAGCCATCTTTCTGCCCATCGAGACATCCGGTGACGGTGCCGTCAACGTCTACAGTCGAATTCAAATGATGCTCTTTAAGGCACGCTTGGCTGCAGAGGCCGAATACCATCAAGTGCTGACCGAAAAAGGTATCAAACGCGAAGACATCCAAAAGAAACTTCACGGTAAGAAAGCCAAGTCCACGTACTACGCTAAACATCGTGTGGCCGGTACCTCGGCCAACCTGGCCATGGATGTGGCCTAGCTGTTTCGATTCATTTTTATGAAAAAGGCCCCTTCTCGGGGCCTTTTTTTTGCCTAACTCGACCTGGCTCGCTGGATATTTCGAGTGGCCACTTGACCCTCACCGCCTTTTGGCCTACCTTTTTTGGATCATGGCCATCGGCTCTCCCTTCACTGCAGAACATGAACTCTTTCGCAAGACCGTTCGCGATTTTGCCGAAAAAGAACTCCTGCCTCACCAAGAGAAATGGGAACTAGAGCGCGCCTACCCCAAAGAAATTTTTAAAAAGGCCGCAGACCTTGGATTTTTGGGCATTACTTTTCCCGAAGCCGTCGGTGGCAGCGGTCTCGATGCTTGGTTCAAGGTGGTCTTTTGCGAAGAGATCGTTCGCTGTCGTATGGCGGGCCTGGCCATGGACCTGATGGTGCAGGCCGATATTGCCACACCGGTCCTCAACGCCCTGGGCACCCAGGCCCAAAAAGAGGAATTCCTCATCCCTGCCCTGAAGGGAGAAAAAATCGCGGCCTTGGGCGTGACTGAACCGGGCTGTGGTTCCGACGTGGCCAATCTACAAACCCGTGCCGAGGCCCAAGGCGACGACTACGTCATCAACGGTGCCAAAACCTACATCACCAACGGCGGTCAGGCCGATTTTATCACCTTGGCGGTTCGTACCGGGGATGAGGGGCATAAAGGAATCAGTCTGGTCTTGTTCCCCACGGCCACCAAGGGATTCGCGGTGGGAAAAAAACTCGAGAAGCTGGGCAATCATTCTTCTAATACGGCCCTGCTCTTTTTTGAAGATTGCCGCATTCCTAAAAAATACCTGCTGGGTGAAGAAAATCTCGGCTTCACCTACATCATGAAAAATTTTCAAGGGGAGCGTTTGGTTGCGGCCATCAGCAGCTACGCCTCCGCAGACTTAGCCTTGCAAGACGCAATTCAATACACCCGTGAGAGAAAGGCCTTTGGGAGAAGGGTCTTGGATTTTCAGGTGTGGCAACACAAGTTTGCCGAATTGAAGACGCAGATCGAAGCGGCTCGTCGCTTGACCTATCACGCGGTCACTTTATTTAACGCCGGCCAGGAATGTACCACTGAGATTTCTATGGCAAAATTATTCGCCGGCGATTTGGCCCAACGGGTGGCCTACGAATGCATGCAGGCCCACGGTGGGGCCGGTTACATGGCCGAGTACGATATCTCGAGATATTTTAGAGATATTCGCTTGATCACCATCGGGGCTGGAACCTCGGAAATCATGAAAGAGATCATCGCCAAACGTTTGGGTTTTTAAAAGCATCATGTCCTTTGAAGATTCCACCAAAAAACTAGAGGCCCAAAAAGCCGCCATTAAAGAAATGGGTGGTGCCGAAGCGGTCAAGCGGCAACACCAAGCCGGCAAACTCACCGCCCGGGAAAGGCTCGACTTGCTCTTTGACCCGGGGACCTTTGTCGAGCTGGGCATTTTAGCCCATCACCAATCCACCCACCCCGACATGGCCGGTCGGGAAACTCCCGCTGACGGTTGCATTACGGGCTACGGCAAAATCAACGGGCGACTCGCGGCCTGCGCGGCCTACGACTTCACGGTCATGGCCGGTTCCATCGGCTACGTGCAAGAAAGAAAAGTTGATCGTCTACGAGAGTTGGCGCTTCGCGACAAAATTCCCATGGTGTGGCTCCTCGATTCCGCCGGCGCCCGTATTCAAGAACTAGCCGGTTCTCAATTCGCTGACTTCGTAAAAATTATTTACGATCTTGTCATTTTGAGTGGTTTTATCGCACAAGTGGCGGCCTTGATGGGACCTTGCGCCGCCGGCACCGCCTACATTCCCGCCTTGTCCGATTTCGTTCCCATGGTCCAAGGCACCAGTTCTATGGCCTTGGCCGGTCCTCCTCTTGTCAAAGCGGTGATCGGTGAAGATATCTCCATGGAAGACTTAGGCGGCTCTAAAATACACTGCCAAATCAGTGGCGTCGGTGACCTTGAAGTGCCTGACGACAAAGAATGTATTCGGGTCATTCAAAAATACCTGAGTTTTTTTCCGCAAAACTGTGAGCAAAGGCCTGAAAGGGTTTTAGGCATCACTGCGAACGATGACATGGCTTTTTCGGAGTTTGAATCGGACCAAGCCGACGAATATGTGGATCCTGCCATCGAACAGGTACTCCCCGATAGTTCGAAAAAACCCTATGACATGCACCACATCATTCAACATATAGTTGACCGAAAAGACTTTCTCGAAATCAAACCGGACTTCGCCAAAAATCTTATCGTCGGATTTGGCCGCATCTGCGGGTTCCCGATGGGCCTAATCGCCAATCAACCCATGGTGATGGGAGGAGTACTCGACGTAGACGCGGCCGACAAGGGGGCTCGCTTCATCAACCTTTGCGACGCCTTCAATATCCCCCTGCTGTTTTTGCAGGATGTGCCGGGATTCATGGTGGGGTCTAAAGTAGAACGCCAGGGCATCATCCGGCACGGGGCCAAAATGCTCTACGCGGTTTCTCAGGCTACCGTACCCAAACTTACCGTGGTGATTCGCAAGGCCTACGGCGCCGGTTATTACGTGATGTGCGGTAAAGGTTATGAACCCGATGGCATAGTGGCTTGGCCCAGTGCGGAAATTTCCTTGATGGGTGCTGAGGGTGCGGTGAATATTTTATTTCGCAAACAAATCGAACAGGCAGCTGATCCTCAAGGTGAGCGAAAAAATTTGATCGAACAATACCAAAAGGAAATCAGCTTAGAAAGGGCCGCCGCTTCGGCCTATATCGACGATATCATCTCGCCCCGTGACACCAAGAGATGGATCCTTCAAACCCTGGAATGCTCGGCCAACAAAAACATTCCCTGGCCCAAGAAACGCCATGGGGTCGCACCCGTATGAGAGACCAAGTCGTTATCACTTGCGCGCTCACCGGGGTATTGGCCAGAAAAGAACAATGCCCGGCCATCCCCTATACTCCCGTTGAAATCGCTGAAGAGGCGCTCAGGGCCTATGAAGCCGGTGCCACCGTGGTGCACATCCACGCCCGTACCCCCGACGGCGGTCCTTCCTGGGAATCCAGTGTCTTCGGTGAAATCAAATCGCAAATTCGCAAACGTTGTCCGGTATTATTGAACTTTTCTTCCGGTGGCATCGGATTACCCATTCAGGAACGTATTTCGCATATCACCGATCACCAACCGGAAATTGCAGCATTGAATATGGGATCTATGAATTACGCTATCTATAGCCGAAGCCAGAAAACCTTTTACCACGACCATGTCTTTGCCAATCCCTTTAAAGACATTCAGTTTTGTCTAGAGCGCATCAATGCCGCCGGTGCCGTCCCCGAACTCGAATGCTTTGACGTGGGCCATGTGGGCAACGCCCAACCCTTCATTCATCAAGGAACCTTGAAAACTCCGGCACATTTTTCTTTGATCATGGGGGTATTGGGGGGAATCCCTGCCAAGCCCGGCAACTTAGCCTGCATGGTCGAAAATTTACCGGAAGGCAGCCATTGGGAAGTCATCGGAATCGGCCGCAAGCAATGGGATCTTCTAGGTGAGGCCCTCCAATTGGGTGGGGATCTTCGCGTGGGTTTGGAAGACAATTTTTACCTGCCCAATAAAGAGATGGCCCGATCCAACGGTGAATTGGTGGCCGCAGCCGTCGCCATGATCGAGGCGCAGGGCAAAAAACCCGCCGACCTCGCCCAAACTCGAAAAATCTTAAACCTCTCTTGAGCGGCAAAAATCTACAATTCGAGGGCTACTGAAACACCAGAGGAAGATTCTGTTTTTTATCAATCATCTTCGCCAAAGGGTGGGATTTTATCATGGGCCACCGGAGGATAACTGGGCGAGTATAGGGAATCTCCGCCGTCGACCCGCAGGGTTTCTCCGGTGATAAAGGCAGCGGCAGGGGTGAATAAAAATAGGATGGCTGCGGCGACCTCGGCTTCGGTGCCCAAGCGAAAGGCTTGATTAAAACGTTTCATGCCCAATGCCACTTGTTGAAAATTCTCATCATAGGAATCGAGGCCGCTGGAATGAATGATGCCGGGGGCCACCGCATTCACCCTCACCCCGTATCGCCCCCATTCCGAGGCCAGTGTCTTGGTGAGATTATCGACACCGGCCCGGGCCGCGCCCGTATGGGCCATCATGGGAAAACCTCGCCAAATATTGGCGATCACGTTGACGATGGCCCCACCGTGTTGCTCAAAGCATTGGTTGAATATTTCTCGGGACACTAAAAATGGGCCAGTCAAATTGGTCTCGATTACCGCATCCCAACCTTTTTTGGTCATCTTCTCAGCAGGAGCAGGAAATTGTCCGCCGGCGTTATTCACCAAAAAATCTACCTTGGGATATTTTTTTAAAATCGCTGCAATGCATTCCTTTACACTGGTTTCATCGCGAACATTGCAGATGAAGGACTGGGCCTGGCCGCCCTCAGCAGTGATTGCCGGCAGAGCCGTTTCGAGGTGCTTGGGGTTACGACTGGCAATGAGAACCGTGGCCCCCAGCCGGGAAAACTCTCGGGCGGTGCGCAAGCCAATGCCGGTTCCCCCGCCGGTGATCAAAGCCACACGGCCTACAAACAGCTTTTCACGAAAAATGCTGGTTTCCATGGCCCCATGTTGCGGTAATTTTACTCCGGAGAACAGTAATATTTGAGCTGGTAAAAGGAAGCTTCAAAGAAATACAAAAGAGACCTAAAATGGTCCTAGATGAGAGGATTCCTAAAAAGGCTGATGGCCCGCCGACGGCTCCAAAAGAAATTGAGCCTTTGGTACCATCCTGCATATGAAGTCCCCGAATTAGCACGTACCGGTCGTACGCGGGGTATTATCCCCTACCGGGGTAAGAGTATTTTATCCCATTTGGTTCATCAAAAATTGATCCGTTCTGGTGATATCCATGCTCCGAAGGAAGTTTCCATTAGAGACCTTAGATTGGTTCATTCGGCCGACTACGTAGAATCCACCACTCAACCAGAAACCCTGGCTCATATCTTCGGCTTAGAAAAGGAGCATATCCAGGTGGATCCCATGTTACGTGCCCAACGTCTCGCCGTTGGCGGCACCCTGGCCGCTACCGGTGAAGTATTGAAAAAAAAATATCCCGTGGCCTTCAATCTAGGAGGAGGGTTTCATCATGCCGAACCCGATCGCGGCAGCGGTTTTTGCGTATTCAATGATGTCGCGGTGACCATTGCTAAGATTCGAAAAAACGGTTTTCATCAACCCATCGCCATCATCGACTTAGATTACCACCAAGGGAATGGAAATAATCATGCCTTCATCGATGACGCCACGGTGATTCCCTATTCCATCGAAGGATCCACCTGGGCTCCCGACCCAAAGGAACATCGGTTTCATTTTAAATTACCTGAACATACCAACGATGAAACCTACCTGGACTTACTAACAGAAACCCTGCCTAAATTTTTGGACAAATATCAGCCGGGCTTGATCTTCTATATTGCGGGCAATGATGTTTTGACTCAGGACCCCTTGGGAGAATTCGACCTGAGCGTGGAAGGTGTCTTAGAACGGGATCAATTTGTGGTGAAATCAGCCCAAGATCGAGGCATTCCCTTGGTCATTACCTTAGCCGGTGGGTATAGCCGCAGCGCCTGCCTCTGTAGCTTGAATCTAATCTTGTTCCTCATCGGCTATCAAAAAGAAATTATCTGTGACAGTGAAGAAGAACTTCATCACCATTTTTCAAAAATTTCCAAAAGCTTGGATCCATCGGAATTACAGGTGGAAGATTGGGACAATTTAAACATATCCGCCGAGGATATCTCTGACTCCCTGCATGGCAACCAGAGTCATCATAAAATTTTGGACTATTATTCTGCCCACGGGGTCGAGGTGGCATTAGAGCGCTTTGGGTTTTTGCCCCGATTAAGGGAGTTGGGCTATGACTCTTTAAAAGTGGAGGTTAACCCCACGGATCCCTCCCGGCAATTGGTCCGGGTTGAGGGCAAACCGAAGGAACATACTCATGAAAATTACTCTCTGCTAGCTGAAGTAGTTTTGAGAAAGGAGCTGCTGCCATTTCCCCAAAAAGGTCCTGAAGAAAAACCTCTCGAATTGTTGACCGTAGAGTGGCTGTTACTCCAAGACCCGCAAAAAAAATTTACTCCACAAAACCCTCAGTTCCCCGGGCAAAAATTTCCTGGCTTGGGCGTGGCAGAAGAAGCCCATGAATTGCTGATCCAAATGGGTAAACGCATTAAGGGTGATGGAATCTTATTTCGTCCGTCCTACTTCCATATTGCTTTCGGTTCTGATTCCTTACACCACTTTTTAGACCCCCTCGTCGAGGGTCGTTACCAGGCCATGAAGGAAGTCTTGCAGGATTTTAATTTATCCACCGCTTCGCAATTGGTGCATGATGAAAAATTGGTTTTAGAGAATGGAGAAAAGGTATCCTGGATAGCCGGTAATCAAATTTGCCCTATGAGTGAAAGGCTTCAGGACTATTTTTCAGGCAGAGAATATGCTGAAGCAGTATTAGAAGAAAAGCATCGCCTCTTGCAGTCCGGTTTGTGCGTTGAGGCGATGGCCCTCTAAGTAACTTTCCGCATATACTTGACCATATCTGGGTGTAAGGTCGCATGCAAAACGATGCGGTACACTTCTTCGACAATTTTTTTGAGAGGTGCCTTATGGGTACCCAAAAAATGTTGGTAGAGCAGCTCTTTGAGGGATCCCATCAAACATAAGGAGAGAATCTCTACATCGCCTTCACCGATGATGCCCATCCGTTGCCCGTGGGTTAGGCCGCCGCGTATTTTTTCCAGAATCAGGTTGTAATATTCCCGTAGTTTGGAATCAAAATCGGCATCTAGACCCACGGCATCGCTAAAAAAAATCTTGATGAGCAGGGGATTTTCTAAAAGCAACGTGGTGGCCCGTTCGATGTTTCCCAGAATTTCTCCCGGAATCTTACCAATATCTTTCTTATTGATGGGTTTGATGACCGCTCGCACCCGTTGGTAAATATCTTCGACCAACTCATCGAATAACGCCCGCTTGCTATCAAAATAGAGGTAAAAGGTGCCTCGGGCCACACCGGCTTCTTTAATAATATCTGTAACTTGGGTGCCATGAAAACCCTTGGCGCCAAAAGCTCGCAGGGCGGCCTCAATCAATTGTTGGCGGCGTTCGATTTTACTCAAGCGCGGTGGCATAGCATTTCTTTACGGCAAAAGTTTATAGGTGAAAACCCAAAGATTCTAATCTTCACCCCGATGGTCCGCCAAACCCTGTTTTTGGGGCCAGGAGGCGGCCTTGATTTCACCCAACTGAATGCCCAGACGGTCTTCCCGGGCTAAAAACCTCGCCACATCCCGGGCGTCTCTAAAGGTAGGTGCCTTGGCAAATACCATGGAAACGGTCAATTGGCGGCTAAAAGGGAGGTAGCCTTCCGGCTGATTTCGACTGAAAATGAAATCCGCTTCACCCGTCCCCTCAGTTCCCGGGGCCTGCCACATGGGCAACCGGTAAATTTGCACCGATTCCAACTTGGGTGTAGCCCTAACGCCTTGGCCCCGCAGATAACTCATGACCTGGCGAGTGCTCAAGGCACGACCGTGGCGATTGAGGGTGGGAACTTTTAAAATGGGAATGCCTTGCAAATCATGGGAAACGATGGGCGGAGTACTCAACTCAAGATTTTCCTGAAGATGGGACAATAACTGAGGATCCTCTAAATTCCCCGTGGTTACCTTTAATTTTATTTCTCTAACGCTTACCTTATGAAAATCCTGAAAGGGTTGGTGCTGAAACTTTTCACGCACCAGACGTTGCACCCGCTGACAAAAATCATTGGGATCGACAGTTTCACCTTGAAGATTTCTATCAGAAAAAGAAATCGAGATATGGTCGCCACCAGTGGGATTGACTAAGGGTACGGGCATATCCAGTTCTCTAGCGGCTAAAAAGATGGCGTCACGAACTTGATTAAATTGGGAATCGACCACGTCATGGGTGGCATGGTGGCGAAAGAAGGCCTTAAAAGAATCGTATTCTAGAACGGCTAGGTGAGGATTTCGAGCCAGTCCTACTTCCTGAACAAAGAAATTAGATCGAACCGGAACCATATCATTGCCGCGATGCACCCAAAATTCCCGATGCTGTTTGGGGGTCCAAGCATTTCGCGGATCGGTGACTGCCAAGCTATGCACATGGGCAAATCCCATCAGCAATCTTTCGGAAATCTCCTGCCAATGAGTGAGTCGTTCGGGAATTTGTTCTGCAGGAGCGGTGGCTAATCCCATCATGCCCGTGTGGAACTGTTGGATCAGTCCTCCTTCGGTTTCAGGTCTGGAATGGGACAACATCCCTTTCAAATGGGCCAGGCGTGGTAAGGAGCGGAGAATCTGTTGGGCGCTCTCCGGCAGGTCTCCCAATTCACTCATCGGTTCGGGCAAGGGAAGAAAACGTCCTTCGTTGAACCTAGGGCGCATACTCCATTCGCCAAGTTGAGCGTCTTGGAAACCGGGGTCATACTGTCCTGGGCCCACATATCCACTGCGATCCCGAAGGTAGCGGCGCCATTTTTCTGCTAGAGGACCGCGGGACGGCAGATCGCTTTCCTCAAACACCGCATCGTAAGGAGGCACCGTTCGGGCTCGACCGTTGCGCCATCGCTTGATATCCGCCAATTCCTTTTCAAAAAAAGTGGTTTGGGCCGCCAGTTGGGATTTCAATTCAATGGTGGACTGTAGCACCATGGCGTTGAGCAGGGTGGTCAATCGAGCGTCTCCCGAACGGAGGATGCCGTTGAAGTCCGGTTTGCGCCTGGCAAGTAGCCTTCGCAGCTCATGGGGGTTCTTGCCTCTCAAGGCATCCACATCAATGCGATCACCGAAGGCCAAGATATCCCGATAGGTTTCTAAATCCCGGTCCGATTGAATGGCATAACGGAAAATATTGTCACGACTCAGGGTTCGTCCCGAAAGCACGGCGCGAGGCATGTAGTCAGCCACAATCTCAGGCTTCACATCCATGGTGGAAAGCACCCGGACTTTTACTTCTAATTGAAAGTCGGCCATGATTTCCCGGACCTGTCGTGCGGAGGGAGCAATAAACTCAAAGGTGGTACGCTCAGGATTCTGCACCACCGAGACACGTCCAAATTTCTCTTGGAACCAAGACTTCACCGAATCGAGCAAGACATTTCCGTGAAAGTTGGTCCCGTCTTGTTCGTTAAAGGTAGTGACGTCAATATGTACTCTGAACACATTGATCTTTTCGTTCCCGCCGAACAAGGTATTCGAAATACTGTGGTAGATCAATGCCGGGTGGGAATGATGTTCCAAAAGCAAATCTTTGAGATCGATGAAGGATCGTTCTAGAAAATTCCTCAATACCGGTTCATCCAAACGATGCTGCATCTCCGAATTGATTTTATCGGGCGTAAGCCCGCGAATGCGTTGAACCAAATTTTCCATCAATACCATTTGATCAGTAAAATGGGTTCGCAACTCAGGTGGTAGCATCAAATACCGGCGCATTCCCGCGGCCAAGCCTTGAGGTTCCGGTGACAAGCCCAAGGTATACATCAGAGCAGAGAATTTTAACGGATCCACATGGGTATCCCAGGCCGGCACTTGGGGGATCCCGTTGGGGGCTTTCACGTGATGGTCGGCGGCCCCAAACCATCGGGCCACTTGAGAAAACCAGGGATCATAGTGTTTGGTAGAATCTTGCGCCACCACTTGAAACATCTGCCACATGGTTTCCACATCGGTGGTTTCCAATTCACTGCGGCCCAATCGCTCAAAAAGCGGAGACCAAGCTTGTAGTATTTCTGGTTTGGCTTGGGGGTCCCGAGAATAGTGGGCGTAGAGCATGCTGAGAGAATTCACCAAGTGATCGGCATTGGCCGCCACCACCGGAATTTTATCAACAGCGGTAGGATCCCAACTGTAACCGATGGGAGAAGGCCTTCGCGGCGGGATTCTTCCCGGCCCATCGTGACTCGACATGGCCATGATGCCAATGCCTTGAGGCGTAGCCAAGTCCAATGCTTCGGGAATGGACAAAGACTCTAGGCCAGGATTGGGTGCGGCTGCTCCTGCGGGAGGGGGGCCGCCTCGATCGGCATATTGGGCATAAATTTCAGCAGACCGACCTAAATTTTGCGTGAATCGATGAAAGCGCGGACCCAGCACAGTATGACCAAGACGGGTGCCCACACTTAATGCGAACATGGTGCCCAAGGTCTCGGTGATCAAGGCACCACCGTCGGTAATGGGCGCCTGCCACCCTACCCAGGATTCCAATCCGCGGGCCGCCATCAAACCGCTGAAGATACCCAACTGCGGCATCACCGTACTGGAAACCCTTTGCCAAGGAGCCAATCGGGTCGCATGGCCCAACTCATCCATGCCATGGGCCCAAAAACTCATGCGATGAAAAATAAAACCGCTGGCCTTTAAGAGTCCTAAGGTCAGTGCGGCCGAAGCCATTTCTTCACCGTAGGGTCCCACCGGATCACCGGTGGCCTGGCGTAAACCGCGACTGAGGTTGGCAAAGGTCAGAACCTCGCCGGTATACCCGATCGTGCCCGCTAGGCCCCGTAATCCCAGACCGCGTGCATACCATGCCTTGGAGAGGGGATTGCCGAAGCGAGCCAAGGATGCGGTGCGACCGAGTTGATAGACCGTGGATCCGGCCATCATAGGAACAATCACCCGCCAATCGGTTGCCTCATGCATCAGACGCCGGCTCATCACCTCGAGACGACCCCCCAAGGGACCTTGACCCAGGAGCGCCTGAAATTCCTGATCGGCCCGCTGGCGTAAGGGAGTAGAGATACCTTCCGGACCCGCTGACAAAAATGCCAGGACGGGAACCGCTACCGCTTCCCGCTCTTGGGCCGCCAGACCGGTGCCCAAATTTAACAAATCCTGATAAAAAATTTCCCGGTCGCTCTCTTCCGATAAATTGACCAAGGATCGCAGGGTGTCTGCCCCCACTGCCGTGACTAATTGCTCGCGAAGTTGGGGATCAGAAAGTTGTAAAATTGTGGATAAGTTTTCGGACAATGGATCCAAGGATTCTAGATCATTAAAAAATTCGCGACCTGTGGAACTGTGGATGAAGTCGGGAGCCAGGTGCTGCAACAGGGTCGCGATTTGGGAAGTGGGGCGCCATAAGGCTTCAGTCCCTTCGGGCAATTCGGTGCCTAAAGAAGGGGAAAACCTTCCTGGAGGCTGCTGAAATAAAATACGTGAATGTGACTTCACAACGTCGCGTGTTCCTATAAATGGGCAGTGAGTGCCTACACGACGACCCAGATGGAGTGCCCCCTTTGCCCGAGGGCAGAGGGATTTCCCAAATCATATTCGTAGTTTTTAAGGAAAAACTTCCTTAACCCGTCAATGGTCCTTACCCTGAGTCGCTATATCTCCAAATACCTCTCATGACCTATAAGGATTTCTCGACAAAAAGCAAGCGGGCGTTGCTTAAAATTCCCTAGGTTTTTTAAGGGTTTCCTCTTGAGTTGCGTACAGGGTTCCGCTAGGACTCCCACTTCACCGATCACACCTATGTTGGGAGGTCTTTCTTATGTCCGATCTTGTTATCTCTATCGACCAGGGTACTACCGGAACCACCGTTTTAATCCTCGACCAAAAACTCAATGTCTTGGCGAAAAAAAATAAAGAGTTCCCCCAATATTATCCCAAGCCCGGCTGGGTAGAACACGACCTGGAAGAGATCTGGGATTGCACCCTGAAAACTTTGCGAGAAGCGATAAAGTCTGCGGCCATTGATCCGAAACGCATCGCGGCCATCGGTATTACCAACCAACGGGAGACCACGGGAATCTGGGATCGAAAAACCGGAAAGCCCATTCACAAAGCCATCGTGTGGCAAGACCGTCGCACCGGTGATTTATGCAACCGCCTCAATAAAAAATCCGGTCTCGCAACAAAAATTCGCCGCAAGACCGGGCTTGTCATCGATGCCTATTTTAGTGGAACCAAAATCAAGTGGTTGCTCGACCAGGTGCCCGGCGCTCGCAAGCGCGCAAAGGCCGGGGCTTTGGCCTTCGGTACCATCGATACCTTTTTGGTGTGGCGCCTGAGTGGTGGCGCTGCCCACGTCACCGATGTCTCGAACGCCAGTCGAACTCTGTTGATGGATCTAAAAACGCTGTCTTGGGACAAAGAATTATTAAAGATTTTTGATGTGCCCAAAGAGGTCCTGCCTAAGATTGCCACCAACTCCGAAATTTACGCCGTAACAAAAAATATCCCAGGTCTTCCCGACGGCATCCCCATTGCGGGAATGGCTGGAGACCAACAAGCTGCCCTATTTGGCCAAGCATGTTTTGACGCCGGTTCGGCAAAATGCACTTACGGTACCGGTTCCTTCATATTAATGAATACGGGTCCAAAAATCGTTTATTCCAAGAATAAAATGATCACCACCGTGGGTTGGAAAATCGGCAAGAAAACTACTTACGCCCTGGAAGGCGCTGCCTTTATCGCCGGTGCCGCCGTGCAATGGTTACGAGACGGCCTCAACGTCATCGATTCGGCACCAGAAATTGAAGCCCTTGCCGCCAAGGTCAACGATTCCGACGGTGTGACCTTTGTTCCCGCACTGGTAGGCTTGGGCACGCCCCATTGGCGACCCGAGGCCCGTGGTATTATTCACGGCATTACCCGTGCCACCACCCGCGCCCATATTGCTCGCGCTACATTAGAAGGGATCGCCTTCTTCCAATACGACATCATTAAGGCCATGGAAAAAGACCTGGGTAAAAAACTCAAGGTACTCAAAGTTGATGGGGGAGCCAGTTCGAATAATATCTTGATGCAGTTCCAGGCTGACCTGTTACGAACCAAATTGGTGCGTCCCAAGATGGTTGAAACTACGGCCTTAGGCTCCGCCTTCTTGGCGGGCTTAGCGGTAGGTGTCTGGAAAAACACCGATGATATCAAGAAGGCTTGGGTCAAAGACCGGGAGTTCAATCCCAAGATGAAACCCATCGAGGTGAAAAGCCATATCACCCGTTGGGCCGAAGCCGTCAAATGCGCCTAAGAAAAAAATAACTAGCGACTAAAGTAGACCTTGTTTTCTCGTTCACGGGCCGCACGGGTGAGCTCTTCACGAAAATCGGGATGGGCGATCTTGATCAATTCCCAAGGTCGTTCCTCATCGGTTAGGGTGAAGAGATTGACGCGGCCGAATTCGGTCACCACCCACTGCACAAAATGGCGGGGCGTAGTGACTACGGAACCCGGTAGCAGATGATTGACGATATTGGAATATCGTTTGCCATTGGATTCAAAACTAGACTTGATGCAAATAATACCTCTACCGCCTTTGGAATAAAAGGCCCCCTCGGCAAAC
>JAJFLL010000274.1 GCA_021772695.1 Deltaproteobacteria bacterium | reverse complement strand
TCTGGGTCAATCTACTGCTTTGGGGTTTTGTGCGCGGATTGTTTCCCCATTTGGGTGATCTACCCGGCGGCACTCGCTCAGCACGCCAAGCCGGTCATCCCGATTTACCGGCACGAACCCCATTGGTGGAACACCTCAGTCCTGAAATCCGCGGTCGCCTAGATCAAGGCGATTTTTTTCGAATCGGCGGGGTACGGGTGGAACGGGAAGACCAGAGCGGAGCTCAATGGACCACCCAGTTGGACGACGTCTTATTACACCTCCATGAGGAAGGTGATCGAGACCAGTTCGGTCTGATTAGGATTCCTCAAATCACATTTGGTCGTCACGACGGTCAGTTTCATTGGGAGATCGATCCCAACTATCTGTTAAATGTCTTTTTAAACAGTCCCCCACGGGGCGGCTCCTTTCGCTTCGTTCGTTGGCCCCGGGAAGAATAGGCCTTTTCGGTTGCGTCTTAAGGCTTATCCTTTAGAATGACCGCCATTTGAACGGTATGACCTTTGGGAGGTTCCCATGCGAAAATTCATTCCTGCATTAATTCTCACACTATTATTATCACTACCCCTTGGGGCCTGGGCGGCCAAGCGGGTGGAAATCATCCTCGACGTGAGTGGATCCATGGGGGCTCTTGCGGGCGGCGAGAAAAAGATCGATGCCGCCAAAAAGGCCGTGGCCAATACGGTGGGCTCAGTACCGGCCGATGCCCAAGTGGGGCTACGTCTCTATGGGCACCGGGTGCCCAATAGTAAGAAGGATGAAAGTTGCAAAGATTCCCAAATGGTCATTCCCTTTGGACCGGTGAATGCGGCCCAATTCCAACAGGCCTTAAACGGAGCCATGCCCTTGGGCCAGACGCCCATCGCCTTTTCTTTAGAGGAAGCGGCCAAAGATTTCGGACCCTCGCAGGATGAAGAGGCCGTCATCATTTTGGTCAGCGACGGCGCGGAAACCTGTGGTGGCGACCCGGTGGCCACGGCCAAGGCCCTATTGGCGAAAGGCTTCAAAATCAAAATCAACACTATCGGCTTTGATGTGGATGCGGCGACCCGAGCTCAGCTAGAAGCCGTGTCCCTGGCCACCGGCGGCCAATACCTCGATGCCAAAGATACCGCCCAACTTTCGAAGTCCTTGCAGGAACTCACGCAAAAATCCTTGGTCATCAATAAGGAAAAAAGCGTTTACGGAAAACCCATCCGTGGTGGGGACGCTTATGAAACCGCAGTTGGTTTGGAACCAAATGAGCTTTGGCACTTAGACCATCACCAGAAAAAAAATAATTACGATTATTTCTATTTTGATTTGAAAGAAGGGCAAAAAATAGTCGTCACCCTTCAAACTGGTGAAAAGGGGGTCAATATCCAACCCGGGAATCAATTTGAGGAAACGACCAATCCCTATGCCGGCATACAGATTCATAATGCCAATCGGGAAAAAATCGATAACGCCAATCTCATTGGCTCGCGCAACCAATCGAAGGAACTAGATTTTACCGTGGCCCAGGGTCAGAGTGGTCGCTACTACATCCTGGTCGGCAGCGATTACCATGACCAACACATGAACAATCCTTTTAAGATCACCCTCGAAGAAAAATTCGATGCGGGATCCAAGGAAGACGCCGGAGATCTCGAGGCCAATGCCCTGCCCTTACAACCGGGAAAATTCCAGGGATACCTCGGGCCCAATGACCGCACCGATATGTATAAATTCACCGCCACGCCCGGTGCGGCTTACAACATCAAGGCCCGGGACCAGATCGGCAAAATCAAATTTCGCATGATCTTGAGTGATAGTGATGGGGTCAAACTCGTGACCGCCGACAGCCCCAACGAGGGTGCCGCCGTAAAGGTCGAAAACTTTATCGCACCTCAAGGCGGTGAGATCTTCATCAATCTTTCCAGTTTTTATTCGGGTCCCCCCGAAGCGGGTTACGACCTGGAACTCGACACTGCCGATGGCACCGCTGCGGCCGCACCGGAACCGGCGGCAGACCCAGCGCCCGCGGCCCCCGCACCGGCGGCGGCTCCCGCTGCAGCACCGGCAGCCGATAAAAATCTTTCCAAAGTGGCCCCAGGCACGGGTACCACGGTGAAGTCCTGCAAATTACTCTGCGGCCTCATCAAGGGTCTGCCCTTCATGGAGAAAGTAAAGTTCTACGGATTCTACGCGGGCATTCCCTTAGGCGCCGGTCTCTTCATCGGACTCATCTGGGGCTATGTCAAAGGTCGCAAGGCCGGCCGACGAAAGGCCGAGAAAAACCTGCAAGCCAAGACCCCAGGACCGGGCGCGGGGAATTAACCCAGGCGAAAAAAAACCCGTTCCACCTGAGATGAAACGGGTTTTAAATATTGTTGGGAAAATCGACTTAGAAGCCCGGCACCTTCTTGGCTTTGCGGTAACACATGCTCGCAATCCACCAGCCGAGTAAAATCACTCCTGGCAGAATCAACCAGTGGCGCGCGGCCCAGGTGGTGTGCACGTTGATCATCATCCAAACCAATGGAATCGACATATAGGTGTTGTGTTTGGAACGGAGCCCGGCCACCGCACCCCAAGCAGGTTCCACGGGGGATCCGTTTTTGGTAGCGGTGATGATCTTCTTTTGCGCCGGCCAGATGCGAAACCAAACGTTGTAAGCCATGGCGGTTCCAAAGAGGGCGCCAATGTGGATCTCATAGCCGCGGTAACTGAATCCGGCCCAGTAATACATAGCCCAAATAATGCCCACGACGATCAAAAAGCATAAGGCCACGGCCACATTCGTATTGGCCTTGCCCACCGTCATCATGATGGCATCGTAGAGAAAGACCCCGAGGAAGGTCACGCCAACCATCACAAAAATGGGAGTGC
>JAJFLL010000273.1 GCA_021772695.1 Deltaproteobacteria bacterium | reverse complement strand
TTCCTGGAACCGCGAAAAATCTTTCTTTAAAACGATTGAGTAAGGTGCCTGGAGTCAAATAGGGTTCACCATCCTTGAGCAAGATTCGCACCGCATCGTCTAAGGCCTGCCATTCCGGCTGAGTGAGTTTGCCGGTTTCTTTGAGAGCGAGGCTGAACTTTTCCCATTCTAATTTTCCTGCGCTGTTATAATAGGGTTTTAATTTTCCTGCGGCGACCAGCTGACGAATTTTTTGGGCCGCCGATCCGCCGTGCTCGGCGAGCACTTCCAAGCCTTCCGCCTCGGCGCGACTGGTTTGGATCAGTCCGCTCGGAACTTTCTCCATATTGACCATTTCCTTGGTGCCCAGGGCGGTGCCGTCGAGAAAGCGCGGGTTGACCAAGTCGTCGATATTGTCAGCCAGACGCTCCACATCATCTAAGACCATGGCGGTTTTTTCCGAACCGACGCCCCAGGCCTTGCCCACATTAAATTGGTGAATGGCTTCCCGGGTTTGCGGGCTGCCCATGCCACCGAAGAAATCCAACTTCCAAGGTTTAGAGTTTCTCACCCATTTTGAAGTCAGGCCGGCGATGGCGTGGGGATTGGCCGTGCGGCGCAGGGCTCCCAAATCTTTCAGGCCCTGATAGACCTTAGGTCCTTGCCAGAACCACAACATGAAATTGAAGAATTGTCCTGCGCCGTCGAGAGAATTCACATCGGACCAATCTTTGCGTTCATGGCTAAACAAAAGCGTAGACCACAACATATTGGCCCAGCCGCCGCCGTTGCCCTTCATGCCGTTGCGCTCCGCCATGGCGGCGCTGCGTAATTGGGCATTGAATTCGTCGTTGTCGGTCAGACGGGCGGCCACCATCATGCTGAAGATGGAATTGGCGAAATAAAGATTGTGACGATTGCCCAAGACGCGATTGAAATTTTTGTCGTCGAGCAGGCCACCGAGATTGTACCAAGCCCCTTCGTCGGCACCTCCCCAGATACTCTTATTGGTATTGCCGCCACCGAAGGCGCCGAGAAATTGCGGACGTTCCTTGGCGGCGAAGGCCAAGAGGTCTTGCCAGATGGCCTCGGGATCATCTTGTTGTAAAATGGTATGAAGTTTTTCTAGGGGAAGTTCCTCTTGCAGTATCTTGGCCGAAGCGGCGAAGTCTTCGTTTTTTTCTTCCATGTATTGCAAGACGCCATCGAGATCGAGGCCTTGATAGGCTTCCAGACCGAGGGAATTACATTCTTGTAGGGCCCGTTCGAAATGGAGCAAGGCGGTGTCTCGTTGGTTCTTGGTCTCCAGGGCGTTTTGAAAGGCCACCTCGTCAAAGGGTGTCATGGAGGAGTACGAGGAATCTTTGACCTCGGTCAAAAGCGAAATGCCTTTTAAAAATGCGTTGTGGGCACCGGCGCCGAAAAATCCCGGAATATTTAAGGCGCTCTTGGACCAACCGTTGGGATGCAAAAAGGCTTGGGACTGGCGGATGTCTTCCAACATCAATCCGTGGTTATAGGCCTTGATGGCATCGAGGGTGGGCTTCCATTGTAATTGGGAACGGTAGCCCTCCATGTTTTTGGCAATGGGGCGGTAGCGTTGTGCCAATAAATTATCAATTTCTCCGAGAAAACGTCCCACGTCGTAGCGGGAGGCCTCTTCGGCACCGAGGTGCTTGACCAACATGCCTTGGACTTCTTCCTCGGTGAGTTTGCCGTCTTGGTCGGCGTCGGCCTTGGCGATTTCGCGCACGAATGTTGCTTCCTTGATAATATCTACGGCTTGGGCCTCGCCCGCCACGAGCTTCACAAAGGTGACGGCCTGCGGATCGAAATACAGATCGGAACCCTCTAATTGCTTGGCCAATTCGTTGGCTTGTTCCTGCTTGCGTTTATTGACGGTGACATCACCGGGCGAGATGGCGGTTTGGTAGATCTCAAGATGCAGATCATGGGTCGCACTGACGTCGACGGAACTCAGTTTGGGCGGGGTCATGGGGCCTCCAGAACAAAAATCCAATGATTTTAATGTCCTAGCGAACCCATGCTAATAAATTGATGAATGATTGGTTGTCCCCAGAAGGGTGGCAGATCCATACGACCTACACTCCCCGTCGAGGATAGATATCGGTGAGGAATTTTTGAAGTTGCCCGATTACTCACCAAGTTCAAAAACCATGTCGGCCTCGGGGAGGGCCCCGGCGTCGGAATCGTCCTCTGTATTCCCATCACCAGCCGCCGGGGCAGGGGCCGTGGGCATGGCGGGCATGGTTGGGGAACTGGGTCGATCCTCTTGAGGTAGGCCTAATCTAAAGCGGCGATCTTCTACCAGGCGACCGTCTTCCGTTTGGGAAGACTGAGCCGAACTTCCCCCTACCGCCGGGGCCGCTTCACGGCTGCGATGATACCAATAGCCGGGTAGTAAGGAGAAAAAGTTATTCCAGGTGACCGTACTGCGCACGGCTTGCCAGGCACCTTGCCAAGAACCGTTGCTCAAGGCGCCGTGGGCGGTGCGTACCGTAGAGAGATAGAGGCTGCGTCCTTCTTGAGCGGCGATGGGTTCGAGCCAGGCGGCTGCCCGGTTCATGCCGGCGCGGACCAAGCCTCCGCCCAACCACCTTGGTAGGCCCAAGGCGTTGCGGGTATAAAATTCCGATAGGGTGCGACCGGTGAATTGAACCCACTCGTGCTGTCCGATGGTGCTGGTGCGCAGGCGACGGGCCACATTAGCGCCAACATTTTTCACCCCTTCCCAGGCGTAGCGAATGGAATGAAAACCAAATTGGGCCCATGCCCCCATGCCTTTGCCGCGAGTTTGTTTCAAGGCCTCGCGAAAGGGGGTGAGGAATCCGGGACGTGCGGTGCTAGTGACCGCCGCACGGGTGACGGCCTGAGTCACTTCTTGTTGGGCCGCCTGCGTGGCTGCCTCCCCGGCTTCCCGGGTGGCGTTGGCGAGCAGACCGCGATTGAGATTTTGCATCCATTGACTGAAGGCGCCGCGGGCGAGTCCTAGACTGGTGGCGCCTCCCGCTTCGGCGGTGCCCACGCCTAAAAAGGTCAAGACCCCTCGACCCACTGCGGGTATGGAGCTGCGGGCCGAGGCCACACCGCGGGCGATGATATTTCCCGCGCGAAAAACCGGTATCATGGTGAGGGCGTTTTCGATGCCCATGTCTTCGTTTTCTACACTGTAATTACGAAACCAACGCCAGGGCCACACGATGC
>JAJFLL010000272.1 GCA_021772695.1 Deltaproteobacteria bacterium | reverse complement strand
GACCAAGGTCCAATTTTTCTGCTATAAAAAAGTCTCTCAGGTCTGCTAGGTTCAGGGTGAGATGGGTTCCGGGTTTAAAGAAAATTGGCGAGAGTAAATTGCCGAATTCAGTGATCTCTTTAGGGTCTTTTTGCAGGTTTTCCTGCTTCTTTCTGTCGAGAATTCTTAAGACCTGCAGCAGAAAACTTTCCAGGGGCCATTGCATTTTTAATTGCTGAAATTTTCCCACCGTCAATTCTTGTGGGACTGCGTCGGGCAGCCAAATGTCACCGAAGGGAAGGTAGGAGACGCATTGGGGCAGGAGGTTAAACAGATAACAGGATGGATCGTCGTAATATCGAAAATGCGGTGGTGCGAAGGGGATTTTATCGGTTAAACCCATGACCTGCAATAAATGGGAATTAGGTTTACCCAAGATATGCGGGGCCCCCTCGAATCCCAAGCCGATTTTGTTTAATTCAAAACCAGGTCGAAACCAATGGTCAAGGGGAGTTCTGGCCCCGATGACGACTCCATCGCCACGTAGGTAATTTTGGATTCCCAACTCGAGAACATTTTCTTCAATCTGGATATTGGAACGCAGCGCACCCTCCCGATGACTATCCACAAAAATCGGGATCTCTTTACCTTTGATAAAAATGCTAGCGATAAAATTTTTGGGTTTGATCTCAGCAGAGAAATGGGCTGCTCCTAAAACTAAGCGGAATGGCAAGGTCAATTCGCCCCGAGCTTGGCGCGATTTCCTTAAAGTGGTTTCATAATTACTGCGCACCCAAAAGGGAAGTTGTTGGAGTTCCTCTTGCGGCAGTTTCAGCGACTCGGTCCAATGATCCTTCGCCGAACATTCGTTTTGGGTCAGGCTCTCTAATAGGGGAGTGGGCTCCCAAGGCAATAAAGTGCCCGGTTCGCCGGGCTTCGAACGGTACAGCTGGTTCCGGTAGTTAAAGGGGTAGGTTTCCTGAGAGCCGTGGCAATTGAGACAGGCTTTTTCAGTCATCGCGTCCACCTCCCCCGAGATTGACGCGTTGAACGAGGGGCATATTATTTTTTAGCCAGTAAAATTAAGGACTTATGAGGAAAGCCCCCAAAGGCGCTGCGGTTAAAATTATCGGGCCAAGTTTCACGAAGTTGTGGTTGGGTGCAAGGGGAAAAACAGTGAATTCTTTAGGCATTAACGCATTGCAGCTAAATATGGTCAAGGGCCCGGGATTTCGCTACAAGAGGTCTATGGATGTTTCGAATCCAGAGTTGCTTGCGGGTGTGGGCCACCCGGTAGTGTTATTCGACGGAGTTTGCCATCTCTGTCAGTCCAGCGTGCAATTTTTGATCAAGCGTGATCTTCGCCAACGATTGCGTTTCGCTTCCTTACAGTCTCCCTTCGGTCGGCGTCTCCTGGCCTCCCAAGGTCTGGATCCCGTCGCCATGACCTCCATCGTTTTCGTCGAAGCGGGACAATCCTATCAAGAATCCACGGCAGCACTAAAGGTCGCCGCCTACCTCAAGGCACCTTGGCGTTTTTTGGCATGGTGTCGCGTCTTGCCCCGCTGGCTGCGGGATCCCGTCTACCGGTGGATCGCCAAAAATCGTTACCGTTGGTTCGGTAAAGATGAAACTTGTTGGCTGCCGACTCCAGAGTTGCAGTCTTTGTTTTTGGATCGGGAAGACTAAATAAGATCCATTTTTTATTTGTCTGCGGGTGGCTGATAAGACCGTGGGCTCTTTAACAAAAAGGGATCAAAGCCGCGAATGGGGTCTTTGAGATAGATGTGGGTGTAGATAGGGTCGGGTCCGGTAAAAACATTAAAAACTGGTTTATGGCTCTTCGTCAGTCGTTGCAAGAAGCCCAGCTCAGGGATTCCTACTGCGGCAAATTGCCAACGGTTCCCCGTTTCATGGGCGTAGATTAATAAGTCTTTGAATTGGGTCAAAGACCGATCGGTGTCTTCAGGATGGGCGGGGTCCGATCCAACCGATAGACTTCCGATCCTGACGAAATTGGAATAATCCCCTATGGTATCGTCCCATAATAGTTTTTGAGTCTTTGTATCGAGATGACCGATCAGGCCTGGAATGTCGGGACGAGACCGTTTTTTCGGTTTGGGAGTTTGATCGGATTTGGGTAACTGGGTGAGAGGTTCACCAAAATGAGGAAAGCTCCCCTTTAACCAACTCCACAATGCCGTATTGACCCAAATATCCCCGCCACCGCGAATATGGTGCAGGGTTATGGGTCCTGTTTCTAATCGTAAAATACGCCCCTGGGTTTTTCCATAGGCTTGGACGGATTCGTATTGGACTTCCTGAATTTCTTCCATAGAGACGCGAGCATCTTTGATGTCCACGCCGGTGCGAATGACTTGAAGTTCGGGATTGGACTTTAATTCGGCTTCACTGAATTGGGGGATATGGGAAAAGCTAGAATCGGTGAGGCGAAATTCGGCGCCTAAGGGGCTTAAGCCGCCGGGCCGTTTTCGCAGTAAAAAACCCTCGGGGGTGTAAACCAAGAGGGCGGAGCCGTGCACATGCAGATCCTTCAAATTAGGTTTTACGGTAAAGTCCTTCCAGCGAAACACATCGGTGCCGGGGGCCTTGATTTCGTCGGCATGCCAATCTAAATCGCCCTCAAAGCTCAGCTTGTCTTTGCCTATTCGCACGATACCATTGCGTAGCGTGGAGCCACCCGGTGGCATTTTGACAACCGGCGTAGATAGATCGAAACCGGTGTAGGGAATCACCAGGTTCATTTCATAATCTAATTTTCCCTTGGCCTTTGGGTTGGTGGTGTCTTGTATGGCCTCAGCTTTAAATTCGCCACTGAGGTGGTGCAATCTTTCCCCTTCTCTCATGGATAAATTGGCCTGACCCCAAAGTGGGCTGACAATTTGCGCCGAGGGGAGGGTGCCCTTCACCTTAAACTTTAAGGTCGTTTTGGTTTCTGATTTCTCTACATGCCGGCGAAAAAATATTTCCGAAATCTCGGTAACTCCCTCGAGGTCGATTTCGGTTTTATTGCCGTAATTGGGTTCGAGGTGAGTATTGCCGGTAGCCAATATCTTGGGGACCTTGACCCAGAGGTCGGTCAAATCGTGTCGGGCCTGCAGGGTAATTTGGGGAATTTCTGCTTGTTCTAAACTCAATTGACCCATGTCGTGTATTACGGAAAGTTTTTTTCCGGATAGTCCCTCTAGTTTCGCTTGGGCCCAAGATTTTTGATGTTTTAGGGTCAAGCTCTTCAGATCGAAAGATTCCATGGAATAGGTGGCCCCTCGGTTGCCGTCCTTGAGATGGATATCTTCCCCATGTAGTCCGGTCATTTGAACCTTGATGGCATTTCGATTGGGGCTAAGTTTCCAGGACTTGCCATCGGGCGAGTATTCTTGCTCAAAGGGGATACTAATATGCAGGTGTTCCACCTTTAAATTTTTTCCAACATGAAAAGTAAAATCGCCGATGCGGAGATCGGTCTTGCCTAATGCCAGTGGGCCGAAATCCAGACTCAAGACCGTTCGGGCCCGCACCCGTTCCTTGCCGTCGATCTTTGTTTTCACGGGGCTGCTGCGGTAGGCAATTTTCACGTCGGTATTCGGTTGAATGCGTATTTTCCCCACCGGCAATTGCAATTCCGTATTCGGTTTGAATTGCAGGCGTAGATTCATGGCCGGCCAGCGGTTGGCGGGTGTAGCCGCCATGCGAACGGGGTCGTTAAATAGATCGGTAAAAACCCAATCTACCGCAGGCCCCCGGGAGCGGGGAATTTCTTCGAGCCCAAGTTTTTTGCGTTCCTTATTAAGCCGTTGGATTTCTAGCGGATCATCGGGAATCTTTTGTCGTTTCCCTTCGGCATCGAGGTATTCGGTGTTGGGATTTAGGAAGGGGGCATTTTGTTTCAAGGCTTCCCGTTTCTGCCCGTCAAAAAGCGGAGAAAAGAAGCGAAATAAATCGCCCAATTTACGGGGCCATGAATTTTCTCGAATTCCCAATTTTTCAAAATGACTTTTATCGGTGAAGCCGAAGGTAGGATTATTGGCCCAGAGAAAGAGGCCTCCCATGAATTTTCCGTTGCGGTGGTTTCGATTGATATAGCGACGTACGATAGTTTGGCCCAGGGTGGATTCGATGGGCTGAAAGTAAAACATCCAATCGGGATTCTTCCCGGTCTTAGTTTTAGGCGGGGGAGGCGCTTCGGATTCCCAAGGGGTGGTTGCCACATCCTTGCTACGCTTGCGTTTGATGCAGCCATTCTCGTATTTCAGATCTCCATCTTTGCCGATGGACCTTACCGAATTGGCGCCCTGGGAAAAATCAAAAGTCATCGTGGGTGGAGTCACGGCCGTAAAGCAATCCAATTCCAAGTGACCGAGCGGTAGTTTCTTAAATTTCGGTAGATGAAATTTGACCTCGCCGCCCTGGTAATCCAGAGTGACTCGGGTGATCAGGCTCTCATCGCTTCCTTTGATGGGACGTATTTCGGCGTGGGCCCGGCCAAAAACTCCTTCAGGGATCTCCACATAGGTGCCGGCGTATTTTCCATGCTTGGGTTTGTATTCGGACGATCGCATCATGCGCGAACTGGCTTCGGGGTTTCCCACAACATTGCGGCTGAAGGGAAGATTGTAGGCGTCGAAGTCGGCTCGAAGTACGGCGTCGCCGATGGCAGGTAATACTTGAAACCAATCCTGTGCCGTGACGGTGTTAGGTTTTGCGGGGCGCATTGTCTGTGGCTTTGCCACGACCTTTGGTGGACCGAGAAACCAGGGGCCGGCGAGTCCCAGCCGTTGGGCTGGTCGATTTTTCGTTAAGGCTAAAGTTACCTCAGGTTGTTTCCAAATTTCCCAGGGTTGTTGAAAATCTAGAGAGACTTTGGGAGGCGTTTCAGCCGTGTCCATGGCAGGTTTTGTGGGTGTATGCAGCCAAGGCAAAAGGCTTAGTCCAATCATGGTTCCTCCCCCGCTTGCAAAAGGTCAAGGCCGCCCCGTCGCAGGATTTCGGCAAGTAATTTTCGGTAATAGGCGAAATTGGCTTCGTCAATACCTCCGGGTTTAAACATGACATCCCGATGGCCCATGACCACATCGGTTTCGTAATTGATGGAGTAACCGAATTTCCTCAAGGCATTGGTATTGGCCCGGGTGGAAAGGCGGTAGCGACCCAAGGCAAAACCCTTATCGAAAAGAAATTTGTTAAAACGGGAAAAACGCCAATGGGTGCGACTCAAGAGGGGTGGCTTGATGCGATCTCCTGAAGGATCTAATAAATAGACATCACCGTTCCTATCTCCCAAAATGCGAAGATCACCCTTGCCCGACCAATCGGCGAAATTGAAATCAAAGTGGCCGGTGACGCGCCCATCTAATCCCAGGCCGTCGGCAGCAACCTTTAGTTTTTGCCCAGATCGGTAGACTTCCCGGCGCCGGAGATTTTGTTGGTCCTGCAATAATTTGGGTAATTGGATTCCTTGCGCCTCTAGGGTCAAATTCAGGTTTTCAAAGGTTAGCTGTCGCTCGGCCTGATTCCACAGGACATTCATTTCCCCCGGCACGACCTCGCTGAGACGAGATTCCTTGGGACTGCATAAGTCCTTCGGATTACGGGCGGAATCCTTACAAGGGGTAAGTTCAATCTGAATGGGCCCTTGAATAAGCCCTTCGGCACCTTTTTGGCCATTGGCCTTAAAGCGAAAAATGGGAATAGAAAATTGAGTTTGGCTTTTCTCAAGCAGGATTTGCGAAAGTCTTAATTTTAGTTCAGGGTCTTGAAGTTCAATGGGACCGAGGCGCAGTGCTTTGGCGTGCACCTGAAGCATATTTTCAAAACCCGGTTCCCAAAGTTTTACCCGAGTGAATTGAATGCGACCGCCATCTACGAGCCATGCCCGGTCCGGTTCACCGGTTTTAATGGCCAACTCTTCGTGAAAGATTTCTTCCTCGGCGTTTCTTTCTCCATCCAAGACATCTAAATTCATGCGTATGCCGAAATCCTGATCCGATTGCCGGGAATTCATGGGCATGGGCTTAAAGGTATTCACACTAAAATAACTGGTGCTGTGGGTGTCTTTAGGGCCTTTTAGTTTAAAGCTGCCCAGAAACTCTAAATCATGTCTGAGACTTTCCCATTGATACCCGAAGCCGGGGAGGGTTCCCACGGGGATGAATCCATCGAGTTCCATGGCAGTTCCTTTTCCGTTGCCTAGATCTCCGGCGAGCCACACATTAAAATGAGGCTGATTGGAACTAGTCTCCAGATAATGTGTACCGTTTAGGAGCGGGTCATCACTGATCACGAAATGGAGGTGGGTATCGAGGGGAACCTTGGAATGATGACGCCGCAAATTTAAATCAGGTAGATTCAAAGTGGTTTTGCCTGGAATCGGTCGCCCGCCAGAATTTAATTGGGTGTTGAAATAAATGGGGCTGCTCCATTGAATGCGGCCCAGCAGAGGTAGAGTGATATCCAAATTCAGGTGCAGATTTGCCCTCAGTGAGGTTTCCCCGGTCCTGGGATCCCATTCGACCCGAATTCCTGCAACATGGTCAGAGGCCGCGCCGTCTATGGGGCTCAACTCGGGTGTCAGTTGGGCAGCATGCAGGTGAAAGGGTGCCGGTGTACTTGCGGTACTATGGGGGTATTCCATGGGGTCCGCTTGCAGGAAAAAGTCGTGGGCCTCTAGAATCACGGTGCCCCGTTCTTCGGACCAGCTTGCGGTAATCTTGCCATAACTGGGAGCTAGATCGAGGATCCCGGGGAGAAATAGATCCGTGAGGTCCTGAATATCCAATTGGATATCGGCGGACTTTAATAATTCTAAAAGGTGTTCCGGAGATCGCCCTGCTTGAAGTAGTTCTAGATCCCTTAGTGAGAAAGTAGAGTCCTGTTTTTTCTTCGGTGTCGCCAGGATGCGTTGGAGCAGGTCGTTTAATTCAAAGTTCTCGGGAAGACGGCCGGCGGAATTTCGAAATGCAGCAGGAATAAACCTAGTCAGGCCAAAATCTAGGCGGGGATTTTTGGGATCAAGGTATTCCATGGGAGCACAAAAAGGCAGCGGATGAGTTTCGGCCAGGCAGGAGGCTAGTGCGCCATGGCTCATCTGTTTGCCGATGGCCTCACAGCATTGGGTCAAATCGTGGTGCTTGGGGGGCTCATCGGCCCAACACATGGGAATGGCGGGAGGATCTTCCCGGCCTATGGGAGCACACATGCGGTGACCACCACGGTTGGGAAAATAATATTTTATTTTCGGGACGAAGTGTTTGAGCAGGGACGCTCGCCCCGGCCAGGTGTCCGTCCAATCATCGTATTGATCGTTGCTGACTTTGGTGATGAAATGCAGGGCCCCGTAATCTCCCACGCTGACGCGGTTCGGTATATTATAAAACCAGGGGCTGTCGCTCTCCCAAAGTCCCGAATAGGGACCGAGGCTTTCCAGCATCCAGGCCAGCCCCTTGAAATTCACCAGGGTCTCCATGGTCAGGGGCCATTGATTGTCTTGGATTTGCAGGTCTCCGGAAATTTCCGCTTCACCGTTGCCTCGAGAGATCAGTCGCGGCGCCTTGGGATTAAATTTCCAGGCGAAATTATTGGGAGTAAGGCTGAATTCCAGTTGGGCCAAACCCACTTGGAATTCCCAAGGGACGGCTTCGGGATCATCAGAGACTAGGGTATCCACATAATTTTTTCGGACCCAACTGTTCACCTCTTGGTGAATGGGCAAGTCCTGGGTCAGGGCATCAGGCCAACGGTCCTCAGCGGGGCATAATTGGGAGCGTTTTAGGTCGGGAATGGATTCCGGATTGGGGGTAGAATGACAATTTAGGCAAGGATTCGCCATGTGCTCCCTCGAGGCAGTCCATGCGAACCCTTAAATTAAAAAAAAGTCCCCCCACTTGGCCCTCCAGCGAAAGCCCATGGGGTGTCCAAAAAAATTATCGGTGGGATTACGGCTTTGTTGTGGAAAAGGCCAGGTAAAACTAAGCTATTTCAATGGGTTAATTGACGAGGTGCGTAAGATGCCTTCCTCCTTAACCTTTTGCCGTCTCTTTACGTCTAAGATTGGAGCCCGCAAGATGGAGAAGTGCGTATTGGAAGGGATAATAAGGAGGAAACCGCCATGGGGTCCCGAATTTACCTTGCGATTTTAACTACAATTATAATGATGGCACCCGCGCCGCTTTGGGCGGCCAAGTCTTCTGCTGCCCTAGAGAAGTTTACCCAGGCTGCTGAGCAAAATCCCGAAATCATCGACCAATGGGTGCAATACCCCGACACCTACCGCCAATCCATGTTGACGGCTTCCGAATATCCCGAGGTGTTGGGTCGCCTGGGGCGTCTGCAACGAAAAACCCGAGCCCAATTTCAAAGCCTGGTACGCCCCTTGTCCCAATCGGAACAGCGGCAGGTCTATGAGATTACCCGCTACCCCCAACTTCTTGAGTCTCTGGCGGGGCCGAATACCCTTTCTAAAAATGAGATCAAAAAACTGACCACGGCATTTCCCGAGTCGGTACAGAAGGCTGCTTTAGACGTGGGACGGAAAAAACACGGCCTTCTGCAACAGGTCCAGGCCATGAATCAAGAGTCCGAAGCGGAATTTAACCGAAATTTGGTGGGGATCCCTCCGAACGCCCAGGAATCCTTTCGCCAATTACTTAAAATTCCCGAATTACTCAGTAGTATGGAGGAGCACCTGCCCTTGTCCCAGGCCATGGGCGAGGCCTATCGCTCCGATCCGGTGGCTTTGCAAAATCAATTGGCTTCTTATGAGTCAGCGGTAGAGGCCCAAAACAACGACGCGGTGACCTCCTTCGAGAGTGATTTGGCTGAAAACCCGCAAACGGCCAAGGAACTTAGGGAAGCGGCCCAAGACTATGCTCAGGCCGAAGGCTACTCGGTCTATGAGGTGGATGAGCCGCCTTCGAGGACTCAGGTCTACGTCAATATCAATCCCTACACCTACTGGTTTGGGTACCCTTGGTGGTACTCCTATTCTTACTGGCGCCCTTACCCCTATTGGTGGAATTTAGGCTTTTACTTTGGGCCCGGTTGGGGCATCGGCTTTTGGGGCTATCCCTCCTATTATTATACCAATTGGTTTTACGGTAATTACGGCAATTTTTACCGCTATCCCTACGCTTCCTCCTATTATTGGCGCCAATACAACAATTACCGCTATCGGTATGGCTACGGTTATGGAAACCGCTATCGGGCAGGGTACCGGAACGGTTTTTATCGAGGTGTGGACCAATGGTACAACCGCCGGGGCCGAGATTACTTTTCCCAGGGTTATGTGAAGGACGGAAAGAACCCCCAACGCTTTAGGGATTATGGGGCCCGGGAAAACCGGTTCCATAAGGATCGCAGCCGGCAGGGGCCCGGACAGGTGCAGCGGGCCGATTATTTTCCCCGGAGCCGGCAGGGCAAGGAAAACTCCCGAATGGGTAAGGGTCCCTCAGGCGATCAACCAGGTAACCGAAATTGGGATCGCTCCAACCAAGGAAAACGAGGAAAAAACCGCGGTGGCGAAATTTCCAATCAACCGAATCGTAAAGTGGGTGATGGCAGTGGAAATCGGCGCGGTGGAGGCCAGCGAGACGGTCTAGTGGACCAAGCTCGCCAGGGACGCAAGGGTACGGGAAGTCCTGAAATGGGGAATACCAACCGTACCAATCGGCGGCCAGGCTCCAAGGGTGGCGAAGCGGTAAGCGGGAAACGCGGGTCCGGTGGATCGGGAGAAGCTGTACAAAGTAGTCGGTCCAGAGGTCGGTCCAACGAGAGTGCAGCACCGGCCAATCGTGAGGCCGTGAATTCCGGCGGACACAATTATGGGCAAAGGGTCAGTTCTCCTCCGGCTTCCAGTTCTAGAAGTGGAAGTTGGGGTGGCTCTCGTTCGAGAGGTTCCTGGGGTGGCTCTCGTAGTTCCGGCGGATTCGGTGGCAGCAGTCGTGGTTCCTTTGGTGGTGGCAGTAGAGGTTCCTTCGGTGGCGGCGGTCGATCCCGCGGACGTTAATTCCGTACAAAAATAATTCTATGGGTCTGATGGGAATTGGGGTTTTACTCCTGCCCGCCATCTGGCAGAGATGGGGGCATGAGCCCGGATCCCCGACCCAAATTTCTTCAAGTCATTCTTCCGGTACCCCGGTATCAAACTTACACCTACCGGCTCCCCGAAACTTGGCGCGAAAATCCCCGTCCCGGACAATTACTTTGGGTACCCTTTGGTCGAAAAAAACAGATCGGCATGGTGGCGGATTTGAGGTCTGAAGCCCCCATTGGCTTGGAGGAAATCAAGGAAGTCCTGGAACCCTTGCCGGCAGACTATGGCTTGGAGCCGGAATTATGGAAGCTCTTCCAATGGGCGACTCAACATTATCTCAGCCCTCCGGGGGAAGTGCTGAGGACTTTTTTCCCCAATTCCATCTTAAAGGGAAAGCTAGATAAGGGGGAACGGGCGAGGTCTCCAAGCCCCACCATTTTTTCTTCGCAAAATGGTCCGGTGACTCTAAACCCCGATCAAAATCGAGCGGTCACCCTAGTGAAGGAACACCTGGGGACTTTTTTCCCAATCTTATTGCAAGGGATCACGGGCAGTGGGAAGACGGAAGTCTACCTCAGGCTCTGTGATGAGGTGCTCGCTCGAGGTGGTGGGGTCTTAGTCTTGGTTCCGGAGATCGCATTGACTCCACAGATGCTCTCCCGCTTTGTGGATTGTTTTGTGGATAAAGTGGGGACCTATCACTCCGCTATGACCGATACCCAACGTCTCCAGACCTATTGGGGCCTAAAGGAAGGACGTCAAAGAATTGTCGTCGGCACCCGGTCGGCGGCCTGCCTACCCGTCAAAAATTTATCACTGATCATCGTCGATGAAGAACACGATTCCAGTTACAAACAGGAAGAGCGGTTTCGCTATCATGGTCGCGACCTGGCGGTGGTCCGGGCAAAAATGTCCAAAATTCCTGTACTCCTTGGTACCGCGACGCCGGCCTTAGAAAGCCGGGAAAATGTGGAGCGAGGGAAGTATCATTTTCTTAAATTGCCCCATCGGGCCACCGCCAAGGCCCAGTTGCCCAAGGTCCATCTGGTGGATCTGCGTCGGGACCGACCCCATCCTGACACACTATTAAGTGTTTCACTTCGAGAGAAGTTACTGCTCACTTTGGAACGGAAGGAACAGGCCCTATTTTTTTTAAATCGTCGTGGCTTCGCTCCCTTCCTTTTATGTACGGATTGTGGCGAAGTGGTTCGCTGTCCAAATTGTGAGATTTCCCTGACCATGCACAAGGCCGTTTCCCGATTGATTTGTCACTATTGTGATTTTTATCTGCCCATTTTGGAGCAATGTCCCGCCTGTCCTTCGGACCAACTTCAGGCCTACGGAAGTGGAACTGAGCGAATTGAGGAGAGTTTTCAAAAGGCCTTCCCAGGTGTCCGTATTGGGAGGTTGGACCGGGATGTGGCCCAGAGTCGAAAAAAGACCGAAGAGATGCTCTCCCAATTTGAAACAGGAAAAATAGATATTTTGATCGGAACCCAATTGATCACCAAGGGACACGATTTTAAACGTCTCACTTTGGTCGGTATCCTGCAGGCGGACGTGACCTTGAATCTACCGGATTTTCGGGCACCGGAAAGAGTGTTTCAAATTGTGACTCAAGTAGCTGGTCGGGCCGGTCGGCACGAATTGCCCGGGGAGGTCTTTTTACAAACCTATCGACCGGAACATTATGCCATCACGGCTGCCATGGCCCAGGACCCCGAGGCGTTTTTTGTACAAGAAAGGGTGTTTCGTAAGGAGCTTTCCTACCCACCCTTCACCCGGATCATCCAATTAAAACTCCTCGGATCCCGACAGGATGCCGTGGCTCGGGCCAGTCGAAAGGTGGCGGACTCCATCCAGACCCTGATGAGTCGTCAAAAAACCGTTAATATTTTAGGACCTGCCCCGGCCATTTTTGAACGACTGCGCGGTAAGTACCGATGGCAGATTTTGATCCGTTCCCAACATTTTGAATCTATGCGTTCTTGCCTTGTGGATAACTTACCCCACCTGGAACAAGGGCTCGAGGCCGGGGTTCGCCTCCAGGTGGATGTGGATCCGGTAGGCATTTTTTGATAAGGATGGAATATGCAATTGGACATACTGAAGTATCCTGACAAAAGACTGCGTGAGGTCTCTACCCCCCTAACTCCCCAAGAGATGGCGCAACCAAAAATGCATGAGCTCATCGCCAATATGTTTGAGACCATGTATCAGGCTCCGGGCATTGGATTGGCATCGGTACAGGTCGGAGTCCTGAAACGAATCATGGTCATCGACATTGGGATCGAAGAGGGTGAGGTGGTGAAACGAGACCCCAGGGTCATTATCAATCCTCGCTTTGTTTTGCAGGAAGGTTCCGTAGTGTGGGAAGAAGGTTGTCTCAGTT
>JAJFLL010000271.1 GCA_021772695.1 Deltaproteobacteria bacterium | reverse complement strand
CTTGCTCTTTTAGTCGTTCGTGTTTCTTAGAACTGGCGGTACCGAAGATTTCAGCACCGCGCCAACGACAGATTTGCACCGCGGCCTGCCCCACTCCGCCGGCCACCGCATGAATTAGAACCTTTTGCTGTGCCTGCAAATTTCCTTGCCGGATTAACATGAGCCAGGCGGTCAGGTAATTGACCGGAATGGCCGCCGTTTGTTCGAAGCTGATGTTTTTGGGTTTAGGAAAGGCCACTTTTTCGGAGACGGTCACCACGTCGCTATACCCCCCGAAGCGGGTTAAAGACCCCACCGCATCGCCTTCTTTAAACTGGGTAACGCCATCACCGACTTGGTCCACCACGCCGGAAACTTCATAGCCCACCACAGTGGGCAGTTTTGGGGCATCGGGATATAGGCCTTGCCGCGCCAGTATATCGGCAAAGTTGATTCCTGCGGCCTTGACCCGAATGCGAATTTCCCCCGCCTTGACTTGGGGATCAGGTACTTTACGAACTTCTAATACTTCGGGTTCGCCGATTTTGGGAATAAAAACTTGTCTCATGGCGCTTTTCTCGCTGAGCTGTAGACGGGCGGGAAGATCATGGGAATTTTTTGGGTTACTTGCCCTTGCGAAATTCTGCCACCGCCGCCCTCACGGCACTTTCGATATCTTTAGCCGCTTTAGAAAAACCTTTGCGAAAATCACTCACGGCCAGATCTGTTTTGGAGGTGAGTTTTTTAAACTCTTTCTCCAATTTGGTTCGACGTTTGACTAGATCACGTAAAATAGAATTATACTTCACTTGAATCTTCTTTAAGGCCTGATCGGATTCCTTTTTGGCCTCCTTGATACGGGAGCGTATTTTGGTCAATTGCCGTTGCAATTGGGTCTTTTGAATTTTAACCCGTTGCTTAGCAGGGGCCTTCCGCGATTTCCGAGGCGAACTAGGTTTTTTCGATTTGGTGGCTTTTTTAGATTTCGCTTTTTTTGGGGCTAGGGAAGTACGGGATTTTTTTTTGCGGGTGACCATAATTTGCTCCTCTTCAAACAGGTATCAGTAGTCCTATAAGAAATCTTTAATTTTCAATCATTAGGCAGCTACGAAGGTGGGGTATTGATAGGCCTCAACCAGAAAAATGCGCCATTGTTTAACGAGTTGTTCCAAACTTTCTTGTTTCTCTTGATAAGCCAGTTTTGCTTGGCGCAGGGATTCCTTGCCACCTTCTTGCAGGCCTTTTTTAAATTCCTGATAGCGTTTCTTGGCCTGGATCCAATGGTCTGCCGCTTCGTCAAAGGACTGACGCCATTTAACCACTTGGGTTTGGATTTTTAACCAAGCCTCTTGCGGACCATGCTGCCAATGCTGTTCCAAACGTTTCACCTCCATCTCGAGACGGGCCTGCCATATGCGATGTTCGGGCGTAGTACGCAGGCTTTTGACCCAGGAGGTTCGGTGCAATAGCCAAAGCAACCATTTGACGGGATCCCAATGATACCAACGAATGCCGTTACGGTAATCACTTTGAAAGGTGTGGTGGTAATTATGATAGGCCTCGCCGCAGAGAAAGGGTGCTAACCACCAGACATCACGGGAAGAATCCCGGTCGGAAAAGGGTTGTTTGCCGAAGTAATGGGCAATGGAGTTAATGGTAAAAGTTGTGTGGTGACTGATCACCAAGCGCAATAACCCTGCCCATAAAAACATGCCCAAGGGTCGTCCGATGATAAAACCCAGGGCCAAGGGTAGACCTAGAGACAATAGGAATCCTACGGGGATCCACAGCCGGTGTTGCCAATTGACCATGGAATCTTGGGCCAAGTCGGGCGCGATCTGTCGCCAATCTTCCTCAGTCTGGGCGTCGGGGGCAAAGAGCCAACCCCAATGGGCCCACCAAAATCCCTTTTTGATGCTGTAGGGATCTTGAGGCGTATCTACAAAGCGGTGATGTAATCGATGTTGGGCGGCCCATTTGAGAGCCGAGTTTTGCAAGGCCCCGCAAGAAAAGATCAACATGAAGGCCTTGAGGAAGGGATTGCATTCGAAGGTGCGATGACTGAAATAACGATGATAGGCTCCGGCCACCAACATGCCGTAAAAATAGACCAGGACTACCATAACCAAGGGTTCTAAGAAATGAACTCCATGTCGGGGAATATAATAGGCCAAGCCCCCCACGGCACCCAAAGTGATGAGAATCGTAAAAATCGTAAAACCCCAAGCCGCCAGCTTCTGCTTCATGCCTTCACCTTTTTCTATTATGACATTTCCCTCGCGATCCCCTCAATAGGCCGAGAAGACCCTTCAGGACCAGAATAAAAAAACTGGGCTAAGCAAGCCGATGAATATATAAAGATACTCTGGGAAAATTAGTTACTTGGGGAGTTAAACCTTTTAATCCCTTTCGGGAGGTAACTATGCAAAATATCAATAAACTTCACGTCTTATTTCTTAAAGTAACACTTTTAATATTCTTGGCAACTGGTCTTGGCATTGGTGCCGGCGGCCTCGGTTGCAGCGGCGACGCCTTTTTCAGCGGCGAC
>JAJFLL010000028.1 GCA_021772695.1 Deltaproteobacteria bacterium | reverse complement strand
AGATACCGCAGCAGCCCTTCGTGCCGCCGAAATTAAAGCCGACGTTATTTTAAAGGGAACCAAAGTTGATGGAGTTTACGACAGTGACCCCATGAAAAATGACAAGGCAAATCGCTACGAAAATTTGACCTATCTCGATGTTCTCAATCAGCAGCTAAAGGTGATGGATTCCACAGCCATTTCTCTTTGCATGGACAACCACCTTCCGATTGTCGTTTTTGACTTATTTACCGAAGGCAACATTAAGCGCGTTGTCTCTGGCGAAATGATTGGCACTCGCGTTCACTCATAAAGGAATATCCTATGTCGACGAATCCCGTACTGGCGAACACCAAGACCGAAATGGAAAAAGCCATTGAGGCGCTTTCTCACGAATTGTCAAAGGTGCGTACTGGTCGCGCCACGACGGCCTTACTCGATGATGTGCGAGTAGACTATTACGGCACTTCGACGCCACTCAACCAAGTAGGTACTTTAGGTGTTCCTGAGCCACGGTTATTAACGGTTACTCCTTGGGAAGCCAGTTTGATTCCAGCTATAGAAAAAGCCATCATCGGTGCCGATTTAGGTTTGATGCCCTCCAATGACGGTAAACTCATTCGTATACCCATTCCTCCCCTCAACGAAGAACGGCGAAAAGATTTGGTCAAGATGATCAAGAAGCATGGCGAAGAAACCCGGGTTTCGATCCGCCACCACCGCCGTGACTCCATGGACGAACTGAAAAGTTTAGAAAAGGCAAAAGAGATCAATGAAGACGAGCACAAACATTTAGGGGAAGAGGTGCAGAAGTTGACCGACACTTATGTGAAAAAAGTCGATGAGCTTTTAGAACATAAGGAAAAGGAGATTATGGAAGTATGAGTGCAGATAAGGGTCGAAAAAAAATTCCCCGGCATGTGGCCATTATTATGGATGGGAATGGGCGTTGGGCTGCTCAACGCAAGCTGCATCGATTGGAAGGGCACCATAAAGGTTCCGAGACGGTCGAAGAAGTGGTCGAATGTTGTCGAGATCTAGGAGTAGAGGAACTGACCCTATATGCCTTCAGTCAGGAAAATTGGGCCAGGCCCAGTGACGAGATTGAAGGTTTGATGGCCCTGCTAAAATCGTTCGTCTTTCAAAAACGTGAAAAACTCATTAAAAATGGCATTCGACTTTTAACCATCGGGCAAACCGACCGTTTACCTGAAGGGGTATTGAAGGAATTGACCCGATCGATTTACGAAACACGCCAGTGCTCCACGATGACGTTAACACTGGCCTTAAGTTATTCCTCTCGAAGTGAAATTATCGATGCCGTCAATCAGGTATTAAGAAATGCCATGGCCAACGAGGAATTCTCCAAGATGGTCAACGAAGATGAGTTTGACCGCCTATTATTTACCGAGGGGCGTACTCCTCCAGACCTATTGATTCGCACCAGTGGCGAGCATCGCATCAGTAATTTCTTATTGTGGCAAATGGCTTATACCGAACTTTATTTTACCGAAACCTTGTGGCCTGATTTTTCCAGAGATGATTTTATGAAGGCCATCAACGAATACCAGCGTCGGGAAAGACGTTTTGGCAAAACCACCGAACAAATTCGGGCTACCGCCTAGGCGGAAAAGCAAAAGATAAGGACTCATGCTACCACGACTTCTTTCAGGCATCATCATGGCATTGGTTGTCGCCTTGGGTGTCTACTATCTGCCTCCTTATCTGGTCAAAGTTGCAATCATTCTATTGGCTGGTATCGGTAGCTATGAATGCGCGCGCATGCTTTTACCCAAACATCCGTCTTCCTCGGTGGCTTTGTCCTCGTTTCTTGGGGCCGCGCTTACGGCGATTATGGTCTTTTGGCCTCATAATTTTTCTGTTTTGACGGTGGCCATTCCAGTAATCCTGATGGTGACGCTAGTTTTTTATCTCTTTAGGCAACCAACCCTTGATCTTGCAGTCACTCAGATATGTCGGACCCTCTTTACCGTGCTTTACGTGGGAATGATGCTGTCCTTTCTGGGATTCTTGTTAGATCTGCCTCAGGGATGGGCTTGGCTCTTGTTGGTTTTAGCCACCACCTTTGCCGCCGATACGGGGGCCTTTTTTGCGGGTCGTTACCTGGGGCGACATAAACTGGCCCCTCGAGTTTCTCCGGCCAAAACCTTGGAAGGACTCTTTGGAGGTCTAACTTTAAGTATTGCGGTAGCTTTTTTCTTTAAATATACAATTTTTAAAAGTATTTCTGTTGGTGATTGTATTTGGGTTGGTGGAATTTCAGGATTGATCGGTCCCTTGGGGGACTTAGCCGAGTCCATGATCAAACGCTCGGTTGGGGTCAAAGATAGCTCACAATTGATCCCGGGCCACGGCGGATTATTGGACCGTGTCGATGCCTTGCTGTTTACCTCACCGGTGGTCTATTGGTATGCGGTCCACATCAGATAAAGGATAGCTATGAAGAAAATTTCACTTTTGGGAGCCACGGGTTCCATCGGCACATCTACCCTTGATGTGGTGCGTACCCATCCCGAAGATTTTCAAGTAGTAGCCATGGCATGTGGTCGAAATATTGCCAAAATGGCCGAGCAGATCGAAGCCTTTAGGCCTTTATTGGTTTCAGTGCAGCACGAAAGCGATGTTGCCAAACTAAAAGAAAGTCTCTCGGTTCCGGTAGAAATTCTTTGGGGTGAGGAGGGTGCTCTCGCCGTAGCCACTTTTGACCAAGCCGACTACGTTCTTTCAGCTATGGTTGGGGCCGCCGGTCTAGCACCTACCTTAGCGGCCATTCGCGCGGGCAAGACTATCGGACTGGCCAATAAAGAGACCATGGTGGTGGCCGGCGAGTACATGAACGCAGCCGCCAAAAAGGCAGGGGTAAAAATGCTTCCCGTCGACAGCGAACATTCCGCCATATTTCAATGTTTAGTTGGAGAGAACCCGGCGCAATTGCGTCGCCTGATATTAACGGCAAGCGGTGGTCCTTTTTTACAAAAACCGAAAGAAGAATTCGTAAAAATCACCGTAGAACAAGCTTTGAAACATCCCAACTGGGATATGGGCGCAAAAATAACCATCGATTCATCTACCTTGATGAATAAAGGTCTGGAATTGGTTGAGGCCAGGTGGCTCTTTGATGTGCCGCCGGAACAACTTGATGTTTGCGTTCACCCTCAAAGTATCATTCATTCTATGGTGGAATTTCAGGATGGCTCGGTCATGGCACAATTAGGGATTCCAGACATGCGAATTCCCATTGCTTACGCCTTGAGTTTTCCAGATCGGTTGCCCAATGATTTGCCACGCCTCGACCTGACCCAAATCGGACAATTGACCTTTTTTAAACCCGATGAAGATAAATTTCGTTGCCTAAGTTTGGCAAAACAGGCCATGGCAGGAGGCGGCACTTTACCTGCCGTGTTGAATGCTGCCAATGAAGTGGCTGTTGCTAAGTTTCTCGACCGGGAAATTTCATATTTGCAAATTCCTCAGGTGGTCGAAGAAACCTTAACAGCCCATCAGAATAAAACCCCGCGTTCTTTAGAGGAGATTTTAGCCGCTGATCTTTGGGCAAGAGAGTTTGCCCAACAAGTCGCTGCGGCTGCCTAAAAAATTATGGCTACTATAATATATTTCATTATCGGGCTGGGCCTGCTGATTTTCATACATGAACTCGGTCATTTTTTAGTGGCCAAAGCTAATGGCATCAGAGTGGAGCGCTTTTCGTTAGGTTTTGGACCACGTTTAATTAAATTTAAATGGGGTGAAACCGAATATTGTATCTCCGCTTTGCCCCTAGGCGGTTATGTGAAGATGACCGGGCAAGAAGACTTTGAGGCCGAAGAACCTACGCCGGCCTATGATCCAAGGGCATTCAGTTCAAAAGGATTGATGGCACGATTATCCGTAGTTCTAGCCGGGCCGGCCATGAATCTGATCCTGCCCTTCATTCTGATGCCTATCGTATTTATGGTGGGTCGTACTGAACCCAAATTTCTTCACGATGCACCGGTGGTTATTGGGGTAGTAGAAGAATCTCCGGCAGCTCAGGCAGGATTCCAAAGTGGGGATCAAATTACAGCTATCGATGGCAAAACTGTTTCCGATTGGAATGGGCTACTTCGAGAAACGGCCAAGCCAGCAGGAACCAGCTTAGAAATTTCCTATAATCGTGGCAGCGAAAATTTAACGCAAAAGCTAACCTTAAAGGCCACCGAAAAGGGTGCTCCAGGTCTCATCGGTATCGAACCTGTCTATTTTATCGATATGGACCCCGTGGTGGGCGAGGTTTTGCCGGGGTCACCGGCTGCTGAAGCCGGTATCCAAGCCGGGGACCGCGTGACGGCTATAGGCGGTCAAGAGGTTAAGGACTGGAAGTCCATGTCCGATGTGGTCAATGCCTCTCAAGGCAAGCCTATAGAGATAAAGGTGCTGCGAAAGGACCAGTCTGTAGAATTAAAAATCACCCCCAATTTTAATGAGACTTACCAAAAATATGTCATCGGTGTTTCGAAGGCTTCCAATCCCGATTTAATGCAAAAATATTCCTATCCCCTTGGTGAGGCCATTACGAAAGGATATCACGAAAATATTGCCCTCTTTGGCATGACCTTTAAGGTTTTAAAAGACCTGGTGACATTCAAGGCATCTTATAAGGAATTGGGAGGGCCAATTCGCATCGCTCAGATTTCCGCCAAGGCAGCCGAACGAGGTCTTGCTAACTTCCTTTTTCTCTTGGCCTTTCTCAGTATTCAACTTGGCATACTGAATCTCTTACCGATCCCGGTATTGGACGGTGGCCATGTCATGTTCATGGCCTATGAAGGTATTGCCAGAAAACCCTTATCGATGAAAAAACGATTGGTCGCACAACAGGTCGGTATGTTTTTATTGCTTACCTTAATGGTTTTGGTGACGGTTAATGACATCGATGCCGTATGGGGTTTTAACGACATCCTCTCCAAAATTAAAGGAATCTTCGGTTGAAAATTTTGGCCCTTGATACCTCGGGTACCTCCCACAGTATGACATTGTTAGAAGAGGGTCGATTGGTAGCCGAACGGGCCTACTCTGATGTTCCGGCCCATACCGAGATCTTGCTTCCGACTTTGCAAGCCTTGCTAGATGAGGCTCAGTGGAACCTGGACCATTTAGATTTACTGGCATTGACCTTGGGACCGGGATCCTTCACCGGCTTGCGGATCGGACTAAGTGCCCTCAAGGCGATCGCTTATGCCAAACAAAAACCGATTGTAGGCATTGATACCTTAAGAGCCCTAGCCGCCCCCCATTGGCCCGAGGGCCGGGCCGTCTTGTCTTGTATGGATGCCCGTCGGGGTGAGGTCTACGCCTCATTGACCCGTCGAAAGGCCACCGGGCCCATCGAAATTCTTATTTCCCCTCGTTTATGGTCCTGGCAAGCGCTTCAAGAATTTCTGGTAACTTATTCCGAACCCTTTATAGCGGTCGGTTCGGGATTGATGGCCCACCCGCAATTGATATCCTCGTGCCCGGGAGCGGTTTCTCGATTAGAACCGCATTTTCAGCAAGTACAGGCCCAGTGGGTCGGCCGTTTGGCCGAGGGAGTGGCCCAGGAGGGGAATATTCCAGTGGCCCAATCCTTAAGACCACTTTATTTAAGAGTCTCCCATGCCGAGGCCATGCGGGCCCAGATGGGAATTTGATTGTGGAATCCCTATTAGATTGTACATAATATACAAAACTTGCCCCAAGGCTGGGGAAAAAATCTTTCTAAGTAAAAATCTATTTTGAGCCGTGATAAGATGATTCCATTCAGTTAAATCATAATTTTTAGGTTTTAAGGAGGTTCTCAATGGATGCAAAGGATACGCAAATAATTATGGTTCACATTGAGAAAAATGGAGAGTTAAAGTCCTTATGGGACGAACACCTGGATTTTGAACGCCAATTAGAAAAAATGGACCGGAAACCCTTTTTAAGCCCTGAGGAAAAAGTCGAACGCAAACGGCTGCAATTAGCCAAATTAGCGGGTAAGACACGGATTGAAACCATCCTTGCCGATTACCGGGGCGATCAAAATTAAGGAAAGATTAAGATCCCCTTGATTTTCCCCTAGGCATTTCCTAAGCAAGTGTTTGAAATATTATGGTAATTTCCCTCGAATCCGCGAGGGAGGGGAGACCCCTGTACGATGAAAATGACCGGTGCCCAAATTTTGATCCAAGGACTCAAGGACGAAGGGGTAAATCTTATCTTTGGTTACCCTGGTGGTGCCATTTTGCATGTCTATGATGAGTTGTTTCGTCACCCTGATATGCATCACGTTCTGGTGCGCCATGAGCAGGCGGCGGTACATATGGCCGACGGTTACGCTCGAGTGACCGGTAACCCTGGCGTGGCATTGGTGACCTCAGGCCCGGGAGCCACCAATACGGTGACGGGTTTGGCCACTGCATTTATGGACTCCATACCGCTGGTGGTGATTTCTGGTCAGGTCCCCTTGTCAATGATCGGTAACGACGCCTTTCAAGAGGCCGATATCGTGGGGATCACGCGGCCGTGTACCAAACACAATTATTTGGTGAAAGACGTGCGTGATTTACAGCGCATCGTCAAAGAGGCCTTTTTCTTGGCCCGTTCCGGGCGGCCTGGCCCAGTACTGATCGACATTCCGAAAGATTTACAATTGCACGAATGTGATTTTATTCCCTACGGTGACGTGGAAGTACGGCAACGGCGACAAAATTTTACCGCGCACCGCGGCCAGATTCGCAAGGCTTGGGATCTGCTTAAAGAATCTCATCGACCCTTGTTGTACGTAGGTGGTGGGGCGGTTTTATCAAAGGCCTCGGTTGAATTGTCCCAATTGGCCCATATGGCGCAGATTCCCGTAGCTATGACCTTAATGGGTCTGGGAGCTTTTTCAGGCGTTGATAAACAAAGCTTAGGAATGTTGGGGATGCATGGTTCCTATTACGCCAATATGGCCATTACCGATTGTGATGTCTTGGTCTCGGTGGGAGCGCGTTTTGACGATCGCGTTACGGGGAAATTATCTGAGTTTTCCAAGCATTCTAGAAAGATTCACATCGACATCGATCCGGGTAACGTGGGTAAATCGGTGCCCGTTGAAGTTCCCGTGGTAGGCGACGTTAAATGTGTTTTGAAAGAACTCATCAAGATGGCTCAAGATGATGCCGATTTTCTTAAAGAATATCATCGTAGATTAAAGCCTTGGTGGGAACAAATTCAGGGTTGGCGAGAAAAAGCGCCCATGGCCTACGACCAAGGCCCAAAGGAAATCACCGCTCAATATGTAATCGATACCTTATATAAAATGACTGATGGTGATGCGATCGTTACCACCGATGTGGGGCAGCATCAGATGTGGGCAGCACAATTTTATAAATTTAAAGAAGCCAACTGTTGGTGTACCTCCGGCGGTCTAGGTACCATGGGATATGGATTTCCCGCAGCTATTGGCGCCCAACTGGCCCGTCCTGACAAAAAGGTCATCTGTGTAACCGGTGACGGTAGTATTCAAATGAATATTCAGGAATTGGCCACTGCAGTTGAGTGGAAGACTCCTGTTATTATCGCAATATTAAATAATCGTTTTCTGGGCATGGTGCGCCAGTGGCAGGAACTATTTTACGACCACCGTTATTCCGAAGTTGAAATGAAAGTATTGCCTGACTTTGTGAAATTGGCAGAAAGTTACGGCGCAGTGGGTTTTAAGGCGACGACTCCCGATGAGGTGCCGAAAGTCATTGGTGAAGCCCTGAAAGTAACAGACCGACCCATTGTGATCGATTTTCAAACCACCTTAGAAGACAATGTCTACCCTATGGTACCGGCCGGAGGGGCTGTCAGCGACATCGTCCTGGCATGATGAATACCCATGAATGATAACGAACACTCTCATACCATTTCCGTATTAGTGGAAAACGAATTTGGTGTCTTGGCCCGAGTTTCCGGCATGTTCGCCGGTCGTGGATTCAACATCGACGCCTTGTCGGTTGCTCCCACTACTGATCCAAAACTGAGCCGGATCACCTTAATCACCCATGGGAATGACCAGATCATTGAACAAATATTAAAGCAGCTCAATCGTTTGGTCGATGTGTTGAAAGTGGTCGATTTATCGAGTGAAGAGCGGGTACGTCGCGAACTCATGTTGGTCAAAATTCGATCTGGCAATCATCAAGAAAAAATTCAAAAAATACTCCAAGCCTATTCAGGAAACTTGCTCGACCAAGAGAAAAATATCGCCATTTTGGAATTTGTTCAGGAGCACGATAAAAATAATGAAGTCCTGACACAGTTGGGAGATTTTGAAATTCTAGAGACAGCGCGTTCTGGAAACATTGCCATGCAAACCGGCAAAAAAATTCTCGCCACCTAAAGATTCGAGAGAAAAATCATGGAGAAAACCCAAATCATTATGCCCCCCGGTCGCCTTGGCCTGGCCCGCGAAGGTTATCCCATTTTGGCGGTAGCTTGTTTCTTGTCCCTATTAGGCTTGCTATTCTTCTGGCCCTTGGGGGTCGCTCTTTTGGGCTTTACGGCTTTTTCCTTATATTTTTTTCGGGACCCCTCCCGGGAGGGCCCTGATGATCCAATGGGAATCCTCTCGCCGGCCGATGGTAAGGTTTTAAAGGTCGAAAACCTGCCTAATTCAAGGGTTTATGCCGATGCCCATCAAAAAATCAGCATTTTTATGAGTGCTATCGATGTGCACGTGAACCGCATCCCCTGCGATGGGGTAGTGACACAGGTCAGTTACCACCCCGGGAAATTCTTTGTGGCCAGCCTCGATAAAGCCAGTGAACACAATGAGCGGTGTTCGGTCATGATGGAAACCCCCCAGGGAAAAAAGGTGGTTTTTACCCAAATTGCAGGCCTTGTCGCACGGAGAATTGTCTGTTATTTAGAAAAAGGGTTGATGGTAAGGCGAGGGGAGCGTTACGGGATTATTAGATTTGGTTCGCGCATGGAAGTTAGCGTACCGCCCGAGTGGCAAGTAGAAGTTAAACCCGGTGATCGGGTTTGGGCCGGTAAAACAATTTTAGTAAAGAAAATGTAAGAATAGATGAGACGTCGAAGACATAAAAAGGATGAGCATCAGCGAAAAGGTATCTATGTATTGCCCAACTTGATCACCACCGCTGCACTTTTCTGCGGTTTCTTTTCTATTATCCATTCCATTCAGGGTGAATTTTTTGTGGCGGCATGGGCTATTTTTTTCGCCGGCATTTTTGATGCCCTCGACGGTAGGGTAGCGCGATTGACCCGTTCCCATAGTGATTTTGGAGTCGAATACGATTCTCTTTCCGATTTGGCCTCCTTCGGCATTGCTCCGGCGATTTTGGCTTACACATGGACCTTAAACCAATTTGGAAAATTCGGCTGGGCGGCGGCGTTTTTGTTCTTTGCCTGCGGAGCCTTGAGGTTGGCTCGCTACAATACCCAACGGCTTGACGTCGAAAAAAAGTACTTTCAAGGTCTGCCCATTCCCTTAGCCGCCTATGCCTTGGCCGGATACGTTATTTTTCATTATCGTTGGAAGGGTGACATCGAGGTGGCAAGTTACCTGACTTTATTCATGTCGGTAGGCTTGGCATTATTGATGGTCAGTAATGTGCGCTACCGTAGCTTTAAGAGTATTCACTGGAGGCGTAAGGAATCCTTTTTCATTTTGGTATTGATGGCTATTGCCATATTTGTGGTGGCCAGTGCTCCCACAGTCATGATTTTTCTGTTCACCTTGTTATACATTACCTCTGGTTTGGCTGAAGAGGTGTACCTAAAGTTAAAATACCGGAAAGCGCCGCCACCGAGCAGCCTTAGCAACCCGGATGGCTCCAAAGGGGAACCAGAGCCATTCCGGGTCATTCACGGTAAATCTTAAAAGTTCATCCACAATACGTTTTCTGCACCGCAAGGTTTCATTCGCCTTAGGCCCTAATTTGACTATAATGGTCAGAAATGGGTGTTGAATATTCCTGAGGGTTAAACCAGGTGCGAAAGATTTTATGAGCCAAGAAATTGTAAAAATATTTGATACGTCCTTAAGAGATGGCGAGCAGTCCCCGGGCTGTTCCATGGATTTAGATGAAAAACTGCGCATGGCCAGGCAATTGGCCAAGTTAGGAGTTGATGTCATCGAAGCGGGATTTCCCATTGCCTCCCAAGGCGATTTCCAAGCAGTTAGCCGGGTCGCCGCAGATGTGGAGGGGCCGGTGATCGCCGGTTTGGCCCGAGCCCGCCATGCCGATATCGATCGCTGCTGGGAGGCCCTGCAACAGGCCAAACATCCACGCATCCATACTTTTTTGGCCACCAGTGATTTGCACATGAAGTACAAATTGAACATGAGCCGGGACGAGGTCTTGCGTGCGGCCGTGGCTGCTGTGGAACACGCCAAGCACTACACCAACGATGTGGAATTTTCCCCGGAAGACGCCACGCGGAGTGATCCGGAATTTTTGGCCGAAGTGACTGAAGCGGTGATTGGAGCTGGTGCGCTCACCGTCAATATTCCCGATACGGTTGGTTACACCACACCTGATGAGTTTTATCGATTGATCCGCCATCTGAAAGACAAGGTGAGCAATATCGATCAGGCCATATTGAGTGTGCATTGCCACAACGATTTGGGCTTAGCTGTTGCCAATA
>JAJFLL010000270.1 GCA_021772695.1 Deltaproteobacteria bacterium | reverse complement strand
GGGATTTCGGCCCGGCAAAAAAAGTCATTGGCCGGGTTGTGGTAGAGCAGATTGAATTGGCCGTCGCCAAATTCAGGGTTATGCACCACGGTGCGATTGAGACCGAAATTTCCGGTACCCTTAAATTCAGGATGCTCCGATAAAAATTTTGCGTAGGATTTTTGGCAATAGCGGTCAAAGACGGTAAGGGATTCAAAACTTTTTTCGGCGCCCTTGATTTTTGGATCGAGCCATCCGTCTTCACACTCCAGGCCGGCCAATTCTTCCGCACCGAGCAAAGTGGAGGTGAGCGAACAGGCATCTTCCACTTTGTCATAATGGAAGATAAAATATTTTTCCGGTTGGTCGATGCGGTGATTGACCAGTCGAATTTCTTGATTGAGGGTACTGACCTGCCCCAACAGCACGGCATCTAAAGCCTTATTTTTGTAAACCAATTGATAGATTCCGTCGCCCGCTGCTCCGGGATCGACCATGATATCCTGAGGGGAAATTTTGGAGCTGGATTTTCCTTGGGCTTGGGCAATTTTATCGAGGCGAACCTGGGACTGCTCGAGAAAGGCGTCGACTGATTTGAAGGAATATGCGGTTTCGGGTAGGCGAAACGGCTCGCGTGGCGTCATGTGGGAACCCCCAATAAATGGTGTCCCTGCCGCCCCGTGCCCGAAAACATCCTCGAAGAGCATGTCTTCAAGCTAATTTATCGGCCAAAAGCCGCCAGGGTTGCCTAAGGAATTATATTGATTAAGTATATGATATTATAATGTTATTTATCCTAAATTTAGGGAGGTGTTGGCTACCGCCGACGTCGGCGGTGAGAGATATTATTGGTATCTTGGGCTTGGGCTTGGGCTTGGGCTTGGGCTTGGGCTTGGGCTGGAAGATGGGTTTGAGTTTGGTTTTGGCTTTGCCTTGGCGTTTTCGTTTGCATTGAGTTGGCCCGTCCTAGATTAACGTCCTCGCTTGAGTCCCCCCAGGGCCCGGGCTCCACAAGGCGCCCCAGCCCTGGGGGCTTTGGTGGTTTTGGAATGATCTTTTTTTTTATTTTAGTGTTGACGGGGTTTGGGTGCTGGTTCGGTCGTATTTTTTAAATCGAATAATTTTAATGTTTATTCGTTCTGGGTGGGTCGAGATTGGGTGATCGGTTAATTCGGCCCTTCGCTTTTAATACTGTAAAAATCTTTTGTTAGTATTGATTTACTTGCGTTTCACAGGGTGCCCGAAACAGGGTGTATATTGGTTTCTGGTTCTTAAATGAAAAAGGAGGCCACCTTGAATCGCTTGCATCAACTTTCTAATGATTCCCTAATCACCGACCTAAAAGATCTGGTCACCCAAGAAAGGGAGATGCTCTTAGAGATCTTGCAATATTTGAAAGAAGTCGAGAATCGCCAGTTATATCTCAAGATGGGCTATCCCAGTTTGTTTGCTTTCTTGACGGAATCTCTTGGTTACTCTGAAGGTGCGGCCCAGCGCCGTATCCAAGCCATGCGCCTGATGAAGGAATTGCCGGAAGTAGGGCCCAAGATAGAATCCGGAGAGATCTCCTTGAGTGTGGCCTCCCAAGTTCAAGGCTTTATCCAACGGGAAGACAAGAAACGTAAAACAGAAAAGACCCCATTATTAAAGCCCACCGAAAAACTTCAGTTATTAAATCAACTGGAAGGTACTTCCAGTCGGGAATGTGAACGGCAATTGGTAAAGATCTCTCCCGAGGCAGCAATGCCCACAGAGAAGACCAAACCCCTCTCCGAAACTAAGACAATGATCCAGTTTGTGGCAGGTTCAGACCTGATGAATAAAATTCAAAGGCTCAAATCACTCACTTCCCACACCAATCCCGAGGGAAAATATGAAGTATTATTTAAAAAATTATCTGAATTGGCCTTAGACAAGCTAGATCCTGAACGACGGGCCGAGCGCAGGGCAAAACGAGCCCAACAAACTCAAATCAAAAATTCCCCCCAAAACCCAAACCCCAGTTCCGAAAATTTTCCCCACACCGACCATCTCAAGGCACCAAAAAAATCCCCAATCATTAAATCATCCCCCAGGACCGGGGCCCCTTGTGGAGCCCGGGTCCTGGGGGGAAGCCCATTGGCGAAAGAATCCGATCCACCACCCAACCCAAGGCCGCAAAGGCAAGCCCTCTCGCTACCGCCGACGTCGGCGGTGAAGACTTTAAGTCGGGTTGAATTGTTGAAGAAGTTACAAAGTAGTGATTCGTCGGCGGCACCAAAAGTGACAAATGAATCCAATCAAGCAAAACCGTTGAAGAATACTCGAAACCAAGTATCACCGCCGGCGTCGGCGGTGCTGAGATCTCGACACATCTCCAATAAACTCAAAGACCAAATCTACCGACGGGACCAAGGGAAATGCCAATACCGCGACCTGAGAACCCAGAAGTCCTGTTTATCTACTTATCAGATTCAGTTGGAGCATCGATACCCTTACAGTCTGGGTGGGGAGCATGCTGAGAAAAATCTCAGGCTATACTGCAATAAGCACAATCGATATCGGGCTTGGGAAATAAATAGCTGTTAAGTTTGTATGACGGATCGAAAAGCATATTTTATATCGTCACAATAAACTTAATTTATTTTTGTCCCTTGGTATTTCCCTAGAAAATATTCCCCACGAAATCGTAAGCATCTACCATCCAGTCCGGTGCGGGGCCGGCCACTTCATAGAGGCCATCGGCCAGGTAGTCGCTGACTTGCTTGCCTCCAAAGATTCTGGGAATTTGGTCGATGCCCCGTCCCACCTTCCAGCCGCCGTAAAAAGATAAACCCACCAATCCGGCCCGAGACGCCCAACCTACTTGGCTCAAGGGGCGGGCTAAATAGGCGAGTGCGCTCGACTCTAGCGAGAAAATGGCGTTCCATAGAGGAAAAGTTCTTTGAAAGGCCTGTTTGAGCAGCGGTGCCACATAGGGAGTCGCGGCGCGCCAGGCTTGCGTGGAAAAGGCCTTTGCCATTTTATAACCGGTGAACAGGGCGATGCCATTGACCAAGAGACTAAAACCCATATGGGTCCAATATTCTCCTTGTCTTTCACCGGCAGTGCGGTCCGTGCAATTTCCCAGGTATTTTTCTTGGCCCAGTAAATATTCCGTTAGGGAGCAGACGTCGGTCATTTCTTCCAAAGAACCCGTATCGGAGGTTTCCTGATCCCAATAGCCCCCATGCTTTAACGACATGGTGTGAGACACCGGGTCGATCACGGCCTCGCAGAAAAAATCCTGGCCCATGCTTTGGTATTTTAATTGGTAAAATGGGTCGTAGGGATCGGTATTGATGATTTGGGCACGGTTGAGCGAAAAAGGTAGTACGGGACCATCTCCGTAGCGTTTCATGGCCCGAGCTTGTAAATGGCTTTGGCAATAGTTGGCAAATTTTTCCACACTCGAAAACTTTTTGGCCTCTGGTGAGGCCAGCCGGGGTGAGACAAGGCCGTCACGACAGACCTGGTCTTCGGGGTGGTCGCTTCCGGTCCACTGAGTAAACAGGGAACAGCCGTCCGTCATGACTTTCATCCCTTCCGCACTTACGCTCCAAGGGCGATGGGTACCCGCGCGGGTGCTCATCTCCATATTTTGCAAACTCAGATGGGCCGCACAATATTTACCTTGATCGGAATGATGGTAGAGCAGCTCTAATTGTCCGTCATGGGCATTGCGATTGAGTACCCGAATTTGATCCATAGGGATTTCCATGCCGTTTCTCTGGCAAAAACCCCGGTAGGCATTGATGGAATCAAAGGTCTCAAATTGATTTGGAATATTGGGCAATACGGGAGTCATAGTACTCACCTCTTCATTGCCCCCCTAGGTTATGGGACTTCCCCAAGTCCCGAAAAATTTACCGTTTCAAATTCCCCTGAATATATTTCTTTTTAATGGTGTCTAATTTTTGTTTGGTGTCGCTACTTGGCTCGTAGCTTGCGTTACAGGAACCATTGGCAGCCCCTTCGTTGGCCAGGATCGAATCCGTATCTACTCCCAAGCTTTGCAAGGCCTGAGCGATGACACCCCGCTCTTGCGGCTCCGCTTCCAGGTAACGCCATTGCAGTTCCTGACAGATCTTTTCTAATCGTTGTTTCGTTACCGGATCGGAATTTTCATAAGCCTCAGAGGCCAATAGACTCAAGGCCGTTAGGGTCATGCCGTTGATTTCCCATTGGCCATCTTGTTTAAGTAGTCCTGCCGCTTGGGCCAGCCCTGGCACGCTGTGACCGTCTAAGACCTGGGTGCCCCTGAGGTAATGTTGGGCCACCGCCAACTTGCGGCCCACTAGAATTTCGGCTTCGGGACCCATGCCGTTGGTAGCATTCTCAAAGACCTTTCGCAAAAATTCTTGGCCTTGCCCTGCCTTGAGGGTGCCGTCGGCGTTGAAGAGATCCTGGGTCCATTGATTGACCGGCTGGTCTACCGCTTTGAGGAAGGAGGCGGTATTCTGCAATTGGGCCAATAATACTCGCTGTACCATACGGTCCATTTGTTCCGGGCTTAGCTGAAACATCTGTTGCACGGCTTCGGGATCCTTGCCCTGGCTTAAGAAACCCTGGAGGAGGACTTCAGCATTTGTTAACGATACCGGTTTTTCAAAAATGGAAAAATTGATGCGTTGATAGGCTTGAGGATCTTTTGGGTCAAAGGTGGAGGCGTCCATCAAGAGTCGCGGGACCAGTTGTTGGTAGAGTTCCTTGCCCAACTGAGAATCTTCCCGGTCCTTTGCCAAGATTTTTTCTTTCACTCCCGGGTGGTCACGGCTCACCCCCCAGGCCATGGCGTCGGGAGCGAGTTCTCGGGAACCCGCACGAATCCACGATAGGGGATTCAACATATTCCAGCCGTAGACGTTGTCTTCATATACCTCATCGATCACCCGCTCGTTGACCCAAGCTTCATAATCGGAATCCACCGCCAGCCATTTGACACCGTAGTTGAGGGCCATCACTCCTAAGAAACGCAGGCCCCAGCTTCTAGAACCGACTTTACTTAAGAGGCCGCCAAGGGCCCCGTTTGAGATGGCGCGGGCGGAAAGCATTTTCATGGTTTGTGTAGCGGCTGCCTTGCGCCACAGTGTGGGGGCCAGCGCTCCCGTTGCTAATGCGCCGTAATATCCGTAGTTGCGAATGGGGTTGTCGGCGGCCAAAAACAATCCCGTCGCCTTGTCGTAGAGGTAACCGGCCAACAGCGCATTGCCCACCGTTGGCAAGCCGGG
>JAJFLL010000269.1 GCA_021772695.1 Deltaproteobacteria bacterium | reverse complement strand
TAAGCCCCCCACAAATAGTTTCTTGGCAATGGTATAGGTCTCCTACAGAATTAGAGCGGTTACTCTTAAGTATTTGAAAATATTAGGGAACATCCCATCACTCAAATACGGAAGGTCAACCAATTTTCAGGCGCCCATACTACATTGCCGGAAAAACTTTGTCTATTCGGAAAGGTGGACGATATCGGGGGGTTGGAGTTCATTGCCCGAAGAATGGTAAAAAAACCCCGCCCCTTAGGTTAAGGGCGGGGCCTTTGGTTGGGAGACCAGGTATTAGGAAACCATTCGATTTCGCCCACGATGCTTACTCACCCATAATGCGGGGAGTAAGAAGAGCAGGGCACCCCAAGGATACTGGTTCTTGGAGGTCTGGCTAATGCTACAGCTAAAATTACCTCTTTGGCCGTCTACCCCGCTACCTTGAATGACCACTTCCCACAGGCAATTGGTATTACAACCGTCGCCGATATCATTGTTCCCATCATCGCATTGTTCACCGAGTTTGATGTCCACAATGCCGTCGCCGCAGAAGGGAGCCGATGGGGGTGGATTAATCGAGGAGGAGACCCCTTCAGTTTGGCAGGTTGCCGAACAACCATCACCGCTAACGGAATTGCCATCATCACAGGTTTCCGTGCCGCCACCCGTGTTGTGGAGGAAACCGTCGCCGCAACTGGCGACTTGGCAAATGCCTTGGTTGCCATCAGGGCAATTATCCGAGGTGTTATTGTTGCCGTCGTCGCAGGCTTCACCGGGATCGATGGCTCCGTTGCCACAACTTTCAAAGGACTGGCAATCGGCGGAGCATCCGTCACCGTTGGTGTTGTTGCCGTCGTCACAGACCTCGGCCAAGGTTCGGACCACGCCGTCGCCGCAACTGGCTACCACGCAACTATTCAGGCAAGCGTCATTGTTATTGGCATTGCCGTCATCACAGCCTTCTCCTGTGTCGGTGACGCTGTCACCGCAAGAGGGATTTTGGCAGTTGGTGCGGCAGGCATTGGGAACACTATTACTATTTGCGCCCCCGTTGTCGCATTGCTCGGTGCCGCCTTCCTTATTGTAAATGACTCCATCGCCGCAACTGGCAACAGCGCAGCTATTCAGGCAAGCGTCATTATTATTGAGATCACCGTCATCGCAGCCTTCACCGGTATCGCCCACACCGTCGCCGCAGTAGGGATTGCGACAATTGGTGCGACAAGCATCGGGTTGAGAATTGCTGTTATTGGCACCGTTGTCGCATTCCTCACTGCCGCCGTCTGTATTCCAGACGAAGGCATCTCCGCAGAAAGCGTCTTGGCAACTGCCGGTCGGGCCGTCGGGACAGGCATCGTTGATATTACCGTCGCCGTCGTCACAAACTTCAGTCCCGCCATCGGTGCTCCAAATAAAACCATCACCGCAACTGGCAGGTTCACAACTACCGGTATCACCGTCTGGACAACTGTCTGTTTGATCTAGGTCGCCGTCGTCGCAATGCTCGCCGAAGTTTACCAAACCGTTCCCGCAATGATTGATTTCGTCGTCGTAAAAATCTTCGCAATTGGTTGCCGATTGCCGACAATCGCTCAGACCGCCGGGGGCGTCGGGGCCTTGGCCCACGTTGTAACAGAACACCACCGTTTCGCCGTCACCGGGAGCTAAGGTTCCGATGTCAGCTGAAATGGTTACTGCAAAATCTTGATTGGGAACGCCACCGGTGAGGTCACCCACTTGGCCGCTGGCATTTTCAAAAAAGGCTCGCCGGATCAAATCACCGTCATCACCGAATATCTGACACAGTCCGAATGCGCCGGAACAAACTTCCAATCGATATTGTGCCAAAACTCCGCGGGCCAATGAAACTCCTACGGTGGTGTGATTGGGATCGAGAGGCGGGCGTTCCTGTTGGTAGACCATAGGAGCGATGACGTCTTCATAACCCACCCGGGCGTCATCGGATTTGATATCCACATCAAAATCATTGGAGAGCCCGATGCGAGCTTGAACATTTCCTGTAGTGGGATTGAGGACCCGATATTCCACGATGATAAATTTATCGTTGGGATCGTCGGAAGTGTACGAAACCTGCTCCACTAGGAGACCACTCGCGGATGCTTCAAAAAAGACCGGTGCCAACGGCACATCACTAGACAGCCCGATTTCTCCTGGAGAGACGGTTCCGGGAAGTACAGAAAGATCATAGAGCGTGATGCCAGAACCATTCACGAAATCTTCATCGATGAGGCCATCGTCCACGGTGGCTTGGTTACCGTCATTGGCATAGAGTAGCAGGGTGCCAAAGGCCGATTGGTCGATGTCGAGAAGATTGAGAAAATAGGAATTGTCGGATCCGTTATTATTTACGGAACCGCCATGGTCATCGATATAAAAGCTGTTGATGTCTTGCCCCGCATAGGTGTGTCGAATATCGTCGGCCTGTGCGGGCAGGGTCCAGGTTAGTGAGGCAAAGATCAAGGCACAAACGTGCCAGGACTTAAGTGGTTTCATTCCAGGTCTCCTTTTGGTTGGGGGCTCCTTTTAAGGTTCCCTCCCAACCCATACTCCCAGTGAAAGGGATTCCGACCCGCAGTAGACATGGTGATAGGTGACCAACGACTCCTGATGAGCGAAAATCCCCCCTAAATTTTGATTGGATATATTTGGAATGGAAGCCTGGAAAGCTTTCGCAGTTTTTATCAGTAATTACGTAGGGCGGCAATAGAAATTCTGATGAAGAGGTTCCTTCAGGGGAGCTTTAAATAGAAATACAAATTTCAGGCATGCGGTGTTGGGAATTTGTTGACCATGGGTTGAGGTTTTAACTCTCGGCTTTGGTGGGTGCCGAAGAATATATCCCATAGGGGAACCGTGACGCCAAAGGCTTCACTAGGTTTTTTAAAATGATGATAAAGGTGGTGGCGTCGCATATAACCTAGGGGACCACGCTTCCAGTTAAACTCGTGGGCTCCGAAGTGGGCCCATTCATAAAAAATATAACCCAGATCGATTCCGGCCAATAAGACCAGGGCAAAACCCCAGTTCCAGGTTACGCCCCAGAGAATCAAAAAAATAAATACCGAATCAACAAGGGTGACGACCGGGGGGGCAATAATCAATCCGGGATCTTCGGTATCGCGATGATGAGCGATGTGTAGTTCTGAGAAGAGACTGCGCCAAGGTTCCTTGACCTTGGTTAAATGAAAGACAAAGCGGTGCATGATATATTCGATGAAGGTCCATAAGAAGATTCCGATGGCAAGACCCGTTACTAAGAGGGCTAGGGAAAAGTGGAAGTGAGCTTGGGCTAGGCAAATAAAGGTGGTGGCCAGGCTAAGAAAGATTAGGGTGGGAATGACGGGGTGACTGACCCGAAAGGCCAATTTTTTTGCCCAATGCTCGCCCGTATGGATTTTAAAATATTTCCCAAACATCATACACCTTTATAGTAACCAATCGGTTACTAATATAAAAGGTTGCATCCCCCTTTGTCAATAAGGATAATTACCTGAAGAAAATATTGTAATTTCAATAGGTTGGACATGGCCCCGGCAAAAAAAAATTCACGACCCCCAACTCCAAAGCGAGATCCGCAAAAAACCCGCGCCACCATTTTGAAATGCGCCACCCGGGCCTTCGCCCGTTCCGGATTTGAGGGCGCCTCTTTGAGTGAGATTTTGGAGCGGGCCAAACTCAATAAGCGGATGGTCTATCACTATTATGGCAGCAAAGAAGGGTTGTACCGGGCGGTGCACATCCACCAATGGCAAAATTTAGCCGAGTGGTTTGCCCAAGAACTGATCCCGAGTCCGGAACCCAGCGTGCCGCTGGGCCTAGGCGAAGAGGCTTTGATGAAGGCCATCGAGATATTCCATGACTTTGCCTCCACCCATCAAGAATTTCTGCGTTTGCTCATGTGGGATGCCCTCGAGGGTGGCAAGGTGTCTCGCAGCATCTGGACCGATATTCGTGGTCCCTTATATTGGCGCATGGAGGCCTTGGTGCAAGCGGCCCAAAAAGAAGGGGTGATCCCCAAAGACCTGCAGGCCTCTCATTTTGTCATGAGTTTTATGGGGGCCATCTTGTTTTACTTCTCAGGGGCCGATTCTCTGGTAGATGTCTTTCAAAAGGAACCCCTCTCCGAGGCCGCTCTCAAGGAGCGAAAAGTGCAGATCGTGACCTTGTTTCGGCATATCCTGGCAAAAAAATCGTAATATATGTCTGTTTTATTCAATTTTAATACAATAATAAAAACTTAATAATTTCAGCATAAATTTTTATATGTTAAAAAAATCAACACTTATGACAATATTTTCATTACTGTCCTCCTGAGCAATCACACCCATAACTCATTATAATTAAAAGTTTTTTTTGATAATTTTCCCTGTCGTTCGGCTTGGCATTGACTTTGCTTTATTAACAAGTGTTGCACTTGGGCCTCAGGGCCGTCACTCAGGAGGGTTCGTTAATGTCAGATATCGCTATTTCTTCACAATCTAATCCCATTCAAAATCGATTTTTCGAGGGGCAGGCCTCTCAAGCCAAGACCTTGGGCTCAGGCCATGCCAAGGCCTTAGGTGCCGACCCGGCTTTGGCCGATTGGTATCAGCAAGCCTACTCCTATTATCAACAGGTCAACTCGGGGGCTCAAGCCATGCCCGATGCCGCCGCCTGGAACGAATTTCTCACGCAAATGAATTGGGCTTACGAACAGCTCAATGGGTCTTCATGGGATGGGGGCCAAATGGGTGGCGGGTATGATCCTTGGTCTTCAGAAGGCGATGACTTTGGTGAATCTCAGGGCTACGACCCCTATGGTGGCATGGTGGGGCCTTCTGGCAACCTCATTCACAATACCCAGACTGCTGACATCGGACTGTTGGGCGGAGTGACCCGGGAAATTTGGAGCAACGAAGTCAACATTCACATCCCCTCACTCTCGGCCAAGGTCGAAGCCATCTTGACTCAAGATGAGAGTGTGCAACCGGCCGAGACCGTATTGAAAATTTTGGTAACCGATCCTGCCACCGGTCAAACCGATACCT
>JAJFLL010000268.1 GCA_021772695.1 Deltaproteobacteria bacterium | reverse complement strand
AGTGTTTTTTATTTCTTTTTAAGAACACTGTGCTTAATGTTATTAATTTTTTTCAACCAAAAGCCTTAGCTTGAAATGGAAGTTGAGATTGTGCTCTATTTTCTCCAATATCAACAGATTGGCCGGAAATAATTTTTTCATAGAGGTCTCTTAAAGCTTTTTCATCAAGCCCTTTATCTATAAAACGAAAGGAAGAAGTTCCTACATATTCAATATTTTCTTCAAAAGAAATCCATCTTCTACCTTCTTTTTCGGCAGTGGCACCTGTGGTGTTTGATCCCGCAAAAATATCTAAAACAATATCCCCGGGTTCGGTTAGAAATTTAATAAAAAATTCTGGTAGTTTTGATGGAAATCTAGCGGGATGCTGCTTTTTACCTATAACATTACAACCCGTTAAGTATTGGCTATTTGATTCGGAATTTGCATATTGTAATAAATTGGAAGGAATTGCCCCTCCGTTATTTTTCCCAAAACTTTTGCTTATATCGTGACCTGACGGCCGCTTTTTCGGTTTATAAAAAGAATCAGGGTTTTTTAATAATGTTTTCATCCTCTCGCTATATTCGGTTAAAACATTTGAAACATCCGCCTTTGGCCATTCTGTCTTACTAAACCACCATATAGTATTGATAGAATCCTTGGCCCTTAACTTCCTTTTGTTTACCCATTCAATAGGGCTGGGTAATTTAGAAGGATTAAACCAGTAAAAATCCTCCGCCAAAAAATATCCCAAATTGTCGCAAAAATTTATTAAAACTCTAAAGTTGTAAAGACTTCTTGCAGGAATCCCCTTTCTATAGGCCCCCCCTAAATCGATAACAAAACTTCCGTCATCCTTAAGTTTGTTTCTGACCTGTTTTCCAAATTGGGATAACCAGTCTACGTATTCCCATTGTTCTTTATTCCCGTATTCCTTTTTTCTTTGAAGTGAAAAGGGAGGACTGGTCATCACTAATTGTACGCTTCCGTCCGGAATTTCATTTAATAGTTTTAAGGAATCCCCAGCATAAGCTGCACCTAGGTCGGTAAAGTATGCGGGGTTTGTTTTTAAAATTTCCTTATTAAATTTCATTTCCTGACTCCAACAGAAAGATACCTATAGTCTGTAGACTTAAAGTCGTCAATAAATAATATTTATACTGTGCCACCTAAAGAAATAGTTAAGCAAGGCCGAAAAAATTTTTCCCGAAATTTAAGAAAGTTTCGGGAACTTCGAGGTCTTTCTCAAGAAGCCCTAGCTGAACTAGCTGGATTACATAGAACATATATTGGTTCGGTTGAACGGGGGGAAAGAAATATTTCGATAGATAATATCGAAAAATTAGCCTCGGCGCTTAAATTAAAAATGGGCGAATTATTAAAAGAATTTTAATTATGAAAGCCCATCCTGATAAAAAAAAGTTCGATAAAATTTTTCCCTACATTCAAAAATACCAAGAATTAGCCCAGGAACATGGAATAAATGACATATTCCAAGATAATGGCGGAAAATTGCTCCAAGTTCTCCTTATTACAGGGCTGAGGGTATTGCCTGGAAGAGAAGGCAATGATGCTGTTGACGAAGATGGCAATGAATATGAACTTAAATCTGTAAATACATTTTTGACAAAAAGCTTTTCAACCCATCACCATATGAACCCCACAATAATTGAAAAATACCGAAAGGTAGATTGGATTTTCGCAATTTACGAGGGAATTGAACTTAAGGCAATTTATAAACTCAAACCAAGGGATTTGGATCCATATTATTCTAAATGGGAAACTAAATGGCACGATTCAGGAGGAAAGGATATTAATAATCCAAAGGTACCTCTAAAATATGTCATTGAAAATGGGGAATTAATTTACAGCGGGACTATAAAATAAAAATTTGTATTCTACTCCAGCCCATCCTAAAAATTCTTTTTTTAAATTCTGTCTTTCTATTTCCTATGTTGGAATATTTTCGCTATTAGGTAGTTATTCAAAGTAATCCTCATCGATCTTTTTCAACGATAGGACTTCCTCCTCCCGGCACCCGATGTTGTACCGGATCATCAGCTTCGCCAGTTGATCACCATCAATAAGTACAATTCTGGAACCGAGACCCTCGGCGGTTTGCCTGGCGGAAGGACTGAAGGCGGAGGTGGTCACAAAAATGCCCTTCTGCGCCTTCTTCAAGCTCAAGGCCCCGAAAAAATCCCGTATAGCTCCGGGTCCAATATTATTGCCTTCCGCATAGCGTTTTGCCTGAACATAGATTTGGTCTACCCCAAGTGGATCCTGATCGATTACACCATCGATTCCGTTATCTCCACTCTGCCCTAAAGCCCGGCCAGCATCCTCAGAGCTGCCCCCATACCCCATACCTAGAAGCAAATCGACAATAAGGCGCTCGAAAAAAGAAGGTAAGGACTCTCGGATCCTTTCTAACAGGTCAACCGCAAGCGCTTTATTAATTTTTTCGTGTGCTTTGCGTAGTACCTCATCCGGTGTAGCTACTTCGTTTTCATTGGATTCATTGTCATTAACTGAAGTATCCTTTCCCCGTTTTCGAAATTCTTGGAACTCCTCAAATTGTTGAAGGTAATTATTATTTATTTGAATATCCGGATTGCTCAATGCGGCACGACCACGATCGGTGATGACGAAATGCCCACGACGAGTAGCTTTAACGAGGACCGCTTGTTTCAAGTACGATTTGGCCCAGTTGACGCGATTTGCGAAAGTCGTTTGTTTGCCACTGGGAATAAGTTCAGAACGTTCCTCCTCAGAGAGTCCAAATTCATCAACAAGCTTATTAACGACCTCGCTTATCCCCACCTCACCCTGAGCAGCACAGCGCAGGACGGGTTTCATAAGTGTTTGGTAATCGGGAATCATTCCATGATTCTTAAAATGGATTCTATTCTAAAGCTATCTTATTCCGGCTATTCTTGGAATTACCGGGAACTTTTTTATCCTCTACCGGAACGTGCTCGGATACATCAGGTTTTTCGGCCCTTTGAGGATCGACCACGATCAATTCATTTGATGGTTTGACCCACAGGTCATCCACGGCTCCCGTAATGATCAGGCTTGTCGGCTCATGATGGTATAAGGTCCATTTTCCTCCCGCTCCACTCATACCTCCAGCGCCGGGATTCTCCGGCTTTGGGCCTCCGGTTTGGCATCGCTCGCGCCAGGACAAGCCTGTCACTCCCTCTGCAAACCCTTCGGTCCATGGAGGCCTGGCCTACGCTCTCCTCCTTGGTGTTTTAATAATTTTTGTTTCCCCCGTGTTTGTGAAGGAAACAAAAATTTTAAAAACCATAAGGAAATAAAAATGAACTCTTTCGATTTAAATGAAAAAATTATCCAGAAGGCTCAGAATTTTTCCGAATATTTCTCCAGTATCAAAAAACATGATCCTGATAAAGAAATCCTCATTCTAAAAGATGAGGCTCCTGAAGAACTTAAGGATCTTGTTCGACAAGCCCATGCTGATTTTCTTCCAGATGATTTCCGCTACGAATTCATCCATGCTGCTATTCAGGCCATTTCAGATTGCCAGGCAGACCAGGATTTGGATGAAGTTTTCTTGGAAGCCGACATTTATAGTCATAGTTTGATTGAATGGTTGGGCTCCAATTTGAAAAGAATTTGCTATTGCGACGAAGCCCAAGCCGAATTCGGATTGGAGAATCCTGATGTCATTACCCTCATCACTAATGGCCAACAAATGGAAAAAGATGAGGTGTTGGCCCTGGTCCGGGAATCTATGATCTCCCTTTGTTCTTGAGGGGGGTAATTACCCTACAACCCCCAATAAAAAAAAGGGAGACCGCTTATAATGCGACCTCCCTTGGGGGGAATCTGAAAGGACCTTAAATCCAGTCGCAGCCGTCCTGATTAAGGCAACTGCTTTCCGAGTAGATGGATGAACAAGAATTAGGGGTTCCCTTGCAAACAAGTTCGCTACCGCCAGTGGGCAAGAAATGGGTACCCAAATAACAACCCCTTTGGGTGGAGCAATTACCAGGGCTTCTCCAGCTACAGGAGCTGGCTAGACCTTGACAGGAGGCCTCTTCTTCCGGCTCTTCCTCGGGCTCCTGCTCAACAAATGTGCAGCGGTAGCAATTGTTTTCCTTTCCTGGGGTTCCTTTGTGGCAGAAATCCCCAACCGGGACACAGGCGGGTTCATAGGATTCGCAGATCTCAAAACTGGAGGAATCTCCCTCCCAGGTAAGTGAAACTTTATAATAACCTTCATCAAGGTTGTAATATCCCCCGCCATCTCCACTTCCATCAGGATTCAGGAGCATGTCGTCCAAATAACAGGATCCCTCCACCTTAACGAGGCGATCCCCAAATTCTTCAATATTTGGACCTTCGCAAACGTAATACCCCTCACAAGTTTCCGTGAGATTTTTCTGGACGGCCTCCGATTGGGGATCGTTTGAACTGCTTGCATCCGGACTGCCTTGGTTGTCTTGCCCGGAGGGAACCCCTCCACAGGCGGCCAGGACAGTAATAAAAATGCCAATAATGGCGAATTTAATATTCTTCATTTTTTTACCTCTTGAATGAACGTTGGAAAAATTTAGCCAAATCGGAAAACTCATTTACGGGTTCTCCTAAATTTGACCGGTTTAATTTTCCCTATTGAACAGACCCAAAATGTTTATTCGGGACCTTAAAAAGGAATCCCTCGAAACATTTATTCAGAAATTAAAGCAATCCACGTGCCAAGCGGATGAAAAATATTTGGTTAAGAAATTAAGAAGGGCTTCTGAGAAATAACGAAAGGGTATCCCCATTCAGGTTTTGCAAAAGAAAAATTTCAGCTAAACGAAGTCTGGGACTACTCGCTAAAAAACAACTCCCGGTCGGGGGAGCCTTGGAATTTTTCATCAATTTCCTGCTTAAACCACGCTTTTAGCTCAGGATCATTTCCCATGCGTTCCAGCATCATCCGGCCAATGATTTTAAGCTTCTTATCCTCACGTTCCTGAACAAGGGCGGCCAACCGTTTTTCTTCGGCCCGAAGCTTTTCCATGGTGGCCTTAATTTTGTTTTGTTTGGCCTCCAGCCGCCGCCGTTTGACCAAAATTTTTTCCCTGGGTATTGCTGCCATTATTTTCCTCCAAAATTGATTTTCCTCCCTGGGTTAGTGCAAATTCGAAACCAAAAACCGGGAAGAATTGAACGAATTTGTTCTTTTGTACAGAAAAGAGAAGGATAAATAAAACGCCTCCCCCACTAGGCCCAAAGGAACGGAGAAAAATCCATTTCGACAAAAATATTTGCCACCAGGAGTGGCAAATATTTTGCTTGAGAGAATATTTTGCGAAAAGAAATTGAAAAGGGGGTTGGGAAACCTTTCGAATTCTGGACGGGAGCGTATGATTTTCGGTCTGGGATTGTGTTTACTAATTTCCTGAAAGGGAGGGCGACCGGGACCTTTTAAAAAAATTTTCCGCAGCCCATTTTCATTATTCCCTCATATTAACCGGAATTTTCATTCCGGGCTTCCCGCCTTTTTCCTTCATTAAACAGAACCTTTCCCGATTTTTTTCATTTGGGAATGAACCTTGCTTAGAAGATTAAATATGTCTTCAGACATTTCTCCAATTTTGAGGATTTTGTTTTTTTGGCCCCTGGCTTCTCTGCGCAGAGAAGATAAATCCAACCAAATCTTAGATCGGGGAATGGGCTCCGCCCATACCCTTAAAGGCATACACACCGGACGCAATCCGGTGTTTTGCCAAAAAATGAATAATCCAAACTACTTAAGGAGCCGCTCTAGGGAAGCGCCTTGGAATTTAGGCGCCTCCTTTATGTGTAACTTTTTAAAATTATTTGCTTTTCTGAGCGGCGGTCTGAAAACCCATGTACGACAAACTTACCATTCGAATTTCTAAAGGCCTTTACAAAACCCTTAAGGAAGAGGCTGCAAAATCGGGCAATTCCATGGCGGAGTTAGTCAGGCAGTGGTTGGAAATTTCCACCTCTGAAGGATCCCAGAATTTTCTCTACTCACCCGCCTTGGAAAAGGAATCTAACCATTCCACCCACAACCCATTGGTGGTCGAAACCGTCCTCCTGCTCCGGGAACTAATCCTCCAACGGGATTCCCAAATTTTAAGGAAGGTAGATGGGGAACTGGACCAACTTTTTGGCCCGGAACGAAAAAGAATTTATGAGAATTAATATTGTTGAAATTCTTATTTACCTAGCTGGCTCATTATTATTGAGTTTCGGTTTTTGGAGCTCTCTAATTTTTTCCCAGTATGAAATTCCCGATCCCTTCTGGTTTCTTCAAACGTTAAAATATTCATTCACTTCTCCCCCAATTTTAAAAATTACTCTCGGCAGTCTATTGGGCGGATTTACCATTGGCTTCCTGATTTTTCCCATCCTCCGTAAAGTCCGTGGGTCTAAAAGTAAAACCAAGGGTTTTGTCCGGGGGGCTGACCTTTTGTCAACGGGTCGCATCATGAAACAGACCCAGTCCTCTCTAGGTGAAAGGCAAATTACGATCGCCAAAATTCCCATTCCTTCAGATCTGGAAACCCTCCATTTTTTAATCGGCGGAAGCACAGGAACGGGAAAAAGCGTCACCATCACCGAAATGCTATCAAAAATCATTCCCCGGGGAGACCGAATCATCATGACCGACCCTAACGGGGAATTTCTTTCCCGATTTTTCGTGAAGGGGGATGTCCTTTTAAATCCCTTTGATCAAAGGGATCAGGGTTGGTCCTTATACAACGAATTATCTGGGCCTTATGATTACGAACGGTTTGCCAAATCGGTTATTCCGCCCGCATCAAACTCCGCCGATGCCGAGTGGCATCGCTATGCCCAACAACTCTTTGCGGAGACCGCCAAACGCCTTTTTTTTCGTGGCCAGGCCAACACCGAAAACCTCATTGAATGGCTGACCCGAAAACCCGTGGATGAGCTGGGAAAGCTACTTCAGAATACGGCGGCCGCGGGTTTATTTGATCCGGGGGCGGCCAAGGC
>JAJFLL010000267.1 GCA_021772695.1 Deltaproteobacteria bacterium | reverse complement strand
GAAGCCCCCGAAGACGTAAAAATAATAGAAACCGAAGCGCCAGACCCGAATATTTTTAAGCGGACGCAGCCGTTCACCGAGCGTTTTCTCGACGCCCTGTTCCACTTTTTTGGCATAAGTGAAGAAAGTAAAGAGTAGGGTCATGACCACGAGCAGGCCCGCATAAAGCTTGGGAAGATTTCGCCAAGCCTCCGGGTTGGCGCCATGATCGGTAAGATAACTAAGGACGAAGGGTGCCGCCATACTGGTCAAGGCGGCGCCGGCGTTCCCTGCCCCAAAGATCCCGAGGGCGGTTCCTTGATGCTCCTTTTTGAACCATATGGCGGTATAGGCGATTCCCACTGCGAACGAAGCGCCCACCACTCCGAAGGCAAGGCTACCCAACATGAACTGATAAAAACTGTTTGCGTAGCTCATCAAAAACATGGCGAAAGCAGTAAAAAGCATGAGAATCACGAAGACCCATTTCCCGCCGTATTTGTCCGTCAGTATGCCCATGGGCAGGCGCAAAATGGATCCCGTCAGTACCGGGGTTCCGATCAACCAACCCACTTCGGCCTGGTTCCAATTGAAAATCCCATTGTCCACCAGGTAGGTAACCAAAACTCCGTTCATCATCCAGCAGGCGAAACAGACCGTGAAAGCCAAGGTATTCATGGTCAACACGGAGATGGCTTTTTTATTTTCAGTCACAGTACCTCTTTACCAAAAACTAATTTACTGGGACCGGGGAGCCTTACGAATCTTTTTTCGATCCCAATTCCAAATCACCAATTGATAGGGCCGCCACAAATAGTTGATTGGTATCACCAAGAAATGAATCAAGCGGGTAAATGACAATAGGCCGATGATCGAAAATGCGCTGAGGACATGAATTTTAATCAACAGCGGCATGCCCACGATGTATTCCACATTGGGCTTGAAGACGAACAGACTGCGGAGATAAGGCACCAGGCTTGCGGCGTACCAACTGGAACCCCAACGATAAAAGACTGCGATCCCCACACCGGTAGCCACCTGCAGCAAAAGCACCAGCAGCACGACAATATCCATCGTCGAGGTGACATGACGAATTCTTGGATGAGTCACACGACGGATGATGAGCAGAATAATTCCCACAAGCGCCATAAGCCCGAAGACCAGGGCAGTCACCTCTAGAATCAGCAGCCTGAGCGGAATCTGATTCCAGACCAGAATTTCCCGGGGAAACATAAAGGCTACTAAATGTCCCAAGAGCACGAAGAGGATCCCGTAATGCCAGGGTACAGATCCCCAAAATAATTCCTTACTTTCCAGGAACTCCGAAGAAAGACTAGTGAATTGGTGGCGAAAGTAAACATATCTCAACCAAGACACCACCAACATTACTGCAACGGAAACGTAGGGAAAAACTACGAATAGTAGGTAGTCCTTCATGGAGCGACTCCTTGTTCGATACATTCCTTTTCAGAAACAAGGAAATCCTGTTTCAAGATAGCCTGGATAGCCTGCAGCGGAAGGGAGTAGACATTCCCACCTTTTTTGAATCCCTCCAACATTTTGTCTAAAGCCGGCACGACGAAGGTATGAACCAGTTCGGTAGCCAAGCTTTCGTCTTGAATTAGTGAAAGCAGATTTAAAATATTGGGCAGAAAATCGGGCAGCTCGGTACCGCAGGCATTGCCCGCATCCCGGTGTTCTCTCTTTAGGTGGGCCATAAATTCCCCCCGCTTATAGTCTTCACCAAACAAGATAAAACCCACATCTAGATTGCAGATCGCCTGAATGTCGAAGGTTTGGATGTAAAGCTCTTGAATGGCGGTCTCAGACTGGGTCCGCAAATAATCCAAAAAACCTTCCATGCCCGCCATGGCATCGGGATACTTTTTTTTCACCTTGGGAATGTCGTGATCCAGAGTCCGCATGAATCCTGTCGCGGGGTACTGAATGAGCATGGCAAGTACTTGATAGGGATGGATGGACTGCGTCATATTACATTCCCCTCTCTGGCTTCATTCGGAATCCGAATCCGGTGGCACCTTTCTTTTCGAACTCGGTATCTAAGGCTGCAATGGCCTCCTCCCGGTGATTTGCTGGGATCACGAATCGGTCTTCAAAATTAGCCAACGAGGTGAGCCGGTAGATGGCTTCAGCCGTTTTTTCATCGAGACCTGCCTCCCGCAGGTGCTGCTCCATATATTCTTTCCCAATATCTCCCACCGTGACTTCTCGTCGATAGAGGCGAACTGCGATCATCTTTTTCAACACCTCCCGAATCTGCCCTTGATTTCCCGCGGTAAACAACGAGGCCAGGTACTGGACCGGAAGACGACTTTTCTCGATGGTGGTGAAGAGATCTTCGCTGTCCGTATCGTAAAGATCTCCTTCACTACTGCCCATAATGGGGACCAGTGGAGGCACATAGAAAAGCATGGGTAATGTGCGGTATTCTGGATGAAGTGGAAGCGCCATCTTCCACTCTTTAACAAAGCGATAAACAGGAGATCGTTGGGCGTGCTCGATAACAGAAAAGTGAACACCATTTTCCTGGGCCTTTTCGATGACCCGGGGGTCAAAGGGGTCCAAGATCATTTCGCGCTGTAAATCCACCAAATCAGACTCTTCGGCTGCAGCGATTTCATGAATTCGGTCGGCGTCGTAGAGCATGACCCCGAGGTAGCGAATCCTACCCACGCAGGAATGCATACAGGCGGGTGCCTGACCGGTTTCCAGGCGAGGATAACAAAGAATGCATTTCTCTGATTTTCCCGTCGACCAATTGTAATAGGTCTTCTTATAAGGACAGGCGGTCACGCACATGCGCCAGGCACGGCAACGGTTCTGATTGATCAGCACCACACCGTCTTCTCCTCGTTTATAGATGGCCCCGGAGGGACAAGCGGCCAGACAGGAGGGATTCAGACAGTGGTTACAGATCCTGGGAAGGTAGAACATGACCATTTTTTCCACCTGGAAAAGGGCGTCCTGCTCTATTTTGGCCATATCTTTGAGATTGGGATCCTTTCGGGCGTAGTCGGGAGACCCACCCAAGTCATCATCCCAGTTAGGACCGGCTTTAATTTCCATGTTTTTCCCGGTTAACAGCGATATAGGACGGGCGGTGGGCTGATCATCACCCTCGGGGGCATTAAACAGATCCTCATAACGGTAGGTCCACGGTTCATAATAATCGTCGATGGTGGGCAGATTGGGATTGTGAAAGATATTTTTGAAGCCCTGCAATTTTCCCGCACCCTTCAGGGTGATCTTCTTTCCCTTCTTGACCCAGCCCCCTTTGTATTCCTCTTGATTCTCCCATTGAGTGGGATACCCAGTGCCCGGCTTGGTCTCGACGTTATTCCACCACATGTACTCGGCACCTTTGCGGTCCGTCCAAACGTTCTTACAGGCGACGGAACAAGTATGGCACCCGATGCATTTATCGAGATGAAAGACGACTGAAATTTGAGATCGAATATCCATGGATCACCTTTACCAAATTAATTCTTCCAATTTTCTCACCAGAATATGGGTGTCACGGTTCGCCCCCGTTGGACCCCAATAATTGAAGTGATACGTAAATTGCCCGTAGCCACCGACCATCAAGTTGGGTTTCATGCGGGCACGAACCAGGCTGTTATGTCCGCCCGCCCGCCGGTAATTGCGAAGCGGTGAGCGAGGAACCGAGTAAGTTCGTTCCGGCGCGTGGTAGATGATGCAGACACCCTTGGGAATACGGGCGCTGACGTTGGCACGGGTGACAACGACCCCGTGGTCATTATAGACCTCGACGTAATCGTTATCATTGATTCCCAGTTCCCGGGCATCGTCCTCACTAACCCAGAAAGGCTCCGTACCCCGAGACAAGGTCAACATTCTCAGGGTGTCTCCGTAGGTGGAGTGAATATGCCATTTCCCGTGAGGGGTAAGGTAATGAAGTATCTTGGCCTTACCGCTTTCGAGGCTTTTTCGCAGATCGCCGAAGGCCTCAGGCCGGGGCGAAGGCTTATAGGTTGGCAAGTGTTCCCCGAAGGCCAAGTAACCTTCATGATCTAGGTAGAAAGTAAGTCGACCCGTCAGGGTACGAAAGGGAACTAGACGCTCCACATTATAGGTGAATGCCGAGTAGGCCCTCCCGTCGGTCATCAGACCTGACCAGATGGGGCTATTGAGCAGACGGCGAGGCTGCGCGACCAAATCAGAAAAATTTACTCTTATATCTCTTTGTTTTTCTCCCAGATCCGCCAGGGGCAATCCCACTTTTTCTTCCATGCCCTTGTAGGCCCGGTAAGATAATTCTCCATTGGTTTCCGGCGCGAAATGCAAAATGATGTTGGCGGCGTGGATGTCTTCGGCCAGGGAAGGATACTGCTGGCCACCCCACTCCACCACAGGATGCGTTTTTAACACCTCGTCGTATAGATCCGAGGCATCGTATTTTACGCCATGGGCACCGAATCCGTTGCGCACGTTGGGACCAAAGGAGATGAACTTATCGTAGATGCGGGTATAATCCCGCTCCACCACCGCCATTTTATACATGGTCTTTCCCGGAATAGGATCACACTCTCCCCTTCCCCAATCCCGAACGGTTTTTTGGGAGATTTCATCGGGGGTGTCGTGAAGCAAAGGGATGGTATGAAGATCTTTGATGGGATCAGGAAGGTGCTTCTTCGCCAGCTCACTGGTCGAACGCGCAATGTTCTTAAAGATGTCCCAATCGCTCCGGGATTCCCAAACCGGCGGAATCGCTGCCGTGAGAGGGTGGATATAGGAATGCATGTCGGTGGAATTTAAATCATTCTTTTCGTACCAAGAGGCGGCCGGTAAAACGATGTCCGAATAGAGGGCGGAAGTATCCATTCGGAAATTCAGATCTACAATAAGATCCATTTTACCCAGAGGAGCCTTATCGTGCCATGTCACCTCATGAACCTTATCTTCAGCCATTTCCTCCGAAATGGTATTGGTGTGGGTTCCCAGGTAATGTTTGAGAAAGTATTCGTGACCCTTGGCACTGGACAAAATGGCATTACCCCGCCAAATATACCAAACCCTCGGCCAGCATTCCGGCGCATCGGGGTCTTCAATCCCGTGTTTCAGTTCTCGGTTTTTTAATTTTTCCACCACGTGGCGAGTAATCGCCTCAGCATCCTTGGCTCCCGCCTTTTCGGCGTCTCGACACAATTCGTGATTGCTGCGGGTGTATTGCGGATAAAATGGCAACCAACCCATCCTGACCGCCTTGACATTGAAATCGGCGGTATGCCCCTCGGTCATTGGGCTATTCTTAGGGCAAACGTGATATTCGTTAAAATCTCCCTCGTAGCGCCATTGGTCGGAATGCATATAATGCCACGAAGTACCGTTCTGAAGTCGAGAAGGCCCGTACCAATCCTTGGCAAAGGCAATGGGGCCCCAAGAAGCGGCAGGCGCTAGCTTTTCCTGACCCACATAATGGTTGAGCCCACCGCCATTGACCCCGATGCATCCGCACAGCATCAAGGCATTGATCCAGGATCGATAGATCAAGTTGTTGTGATAATAATGATTCACCCCGGCACCACAGATGACCGTACACTTGCCGCCGGTTTTTTCAGCGGTCTTGGCCCAAGATCTTGCGAATTGGATCACCGTCTTTTTTCCGATTCCGGTGAAGGTCTCCTGCCATGCGGGGGTATATGCACCCTGATCTTCATAGCTCTTCGGATAATCTCCGGGTAAGCCCCTACCGACCCCGAATTGTCCATTGATCAAATCAAAGACCGTGGTGACCTTGACCGGGCCCTGAGGAGTCTCTAATACTTTAACGGGCACCCCGCGCAAGGCGTGGACATCGTTCCCGAACTCTTCAAATTCTACTTGTACCACTTCATCGGAATCGTTGAGCAGACTTAACAGGGGTTCGTAATCTTCCCCGGTGACGCCGTCCTTTTGTTC
>JAJFLL010000266.1 GCA_021772695.1 Deltaproteobacteria bacterium | reverse complement strand
AATGCCCCTTTGTTTACGGGAGGCTCCTTCGAGTCTGAATTAGAGCGAAAGGGAATTCCTTTTGAATATCATAAAGTTTACGAGGCGGGTGTCCCTTCGGTCGAACAACTATCTCATGTCTCTGGTTTGATCGTTCTGGGGGGCCCCTTAAAATTTCGGGTCGATGCCGTCGATAAAAATCCCACCCTCGCAAAGGAAGTCTATTTATTGAGGTCCGCCTTAGAGGCACACAAGCCCGTGATTGCTATTAGTCAGGGGGCCTGTCTCTTAGCGCAAGCCCAAGGAGCCTGGGTGGCCCGTGAGAAGAAAAGTTACATCGGTTGGACCAAGGCCGAAGTCTATCCCGACTATGCCCGGAACAGCGTGATTTATTCCAAGGTAGAAGAGAAGAAGTTTCCCGCATTTGTCTGGTTCGATACCTTTCACGGTTTTCCACCTACGGGTTATTGGTATTTGACGGCTCCAGGATCCCGGTATCTCTCCAGCGGTATTCATGGAAATTGCTATCTATTCAATTTTCATCCCGAGGTAACTCCGGCCTTAGTGGAGCAATGGCTCAAAGAATACGGCAAGGAACTGCCTGCTCCTGACATGGCTGAAAAAATTCGTCAGGAGACCCAAGAGAATTTGGAATATACTCAGGGTTTTTCACGCAAGATCATTCATGCCTTTGAGTCCTTCTTTCGTTAGCCTCAAGAACGAATCTTCTCAAAATCGTTTAAGATATATTTTGCAGAAATGGGTTCTGGTGCCGTTCTTCACCTACGGTGGTGTTGGGGCCGTGGCCCGCGTGCACTACCGTATCGTCGGTGCAGGGGAGGATCCTTTCTTGAATGGATTGCAGGATTTGTTCGTAATCACCGCCCCATAGGTCGGTGCGGCCGATACTGCGGGCGAACAAGGTATCTCCGGTGAATAATTGGTTTCCCGATGGGTCGGCCAAGAAAAAGCTCAGGGAGCCGGGGGTATGCCCAGGGGTGTGCCAGACCTCTAAGCAATGGGAACCGAAACGGATCTGATCTTGGTCTTGCAACCATTGGTCGATTTTGCCGGTACGCGGTGTGGGCAGGTTAAATAAGGCCGCTTGGACGGCAACATTATCAAATAAAAATTTATCGCCTTCGTGCAGACAGGCCTCGCCGCCCCGGGCTTCTTGTACCGCGCAGGTGCCGCCGACGTGATCAAGATGGGCGTGGGTATGCAGTAGATATTTTGGAGTCAGCCCCAAGGCTTCTAGCCGAGCCACGATCAATTCATGTTCGTCGCCCGGATCGATAACCACGGCCTCCTTGGTTTTTTCGCATGCGAGAATGGTGCAATTGCATTGAAAGGGACCGACTGATAGGGTTTCAATGATCATGGACTCAGCCTAAGGTGAGGGGTTATTTTTTGTCAAGAAGGGCTAAATATTCTCGATAAAATGACCCTGCTTAGTGTAATGGTGAAATAGGAGCGAACTATGAAATATTCTTTGCGGTTAAACACTATTTTTTTCACCTTATTTATCATTCTGGTTCCACTTTCCGTGGGAGCCTATTCCACAGGCACAGTAGATCCAGACAACACTGAGCAGGTGCGGGCCACCATGGCCTTAAAAAAATACATGGGCAGCTTCGGGACTCTGGTGGCGGGAATGGAAATCATGCGCGCAAAAGAGAAAAAACCCGATTGGGAGGCCATTGCTATTACCTTGCAAGAAATGGATAAAACCTTAATCGAAATGCAGAAAGCCGATCGATCGGGGAACTATAAGGCTTTCACTAGTTTGCTCGAAGCCAATTTAGCTGAGGTCAAAAAATACGGCGCTAAAAAAGATCCAAAAGTTTATGATGCCTTTGATAAACTAACCGATACTTGTTTTAAATGTCATGCGGCCCATAGGCCCAGTGATTTCCTGATCCCTAAAGAGAAATCTCCCCGCATGGGCAGCGATAAAAAGACCAGTTACTTGTTTGAAAAAATTAACTGATGGCCACGCGACCGGCGAAACCTTCTTGATAGCCGTGAAAATATAAGATCTGTTCATCTCCGTAACGCCAGCAATAATATCCTTTGCCGTTATCGAAATCAACCAGCCAGATTCCCTTGGGTTGACAACCCAGTTTGATAACTTTGTTGCTCCATAGATTTAAGACCTCGGCAATTTCTTGTTCAATGTCCTTCCATTTTTCAGGATCATTTTGGTGATGTTGTAGTTTTTCTTCTAACATCAGAAATTGATCGACGGCTTTTTTAGTAATCGATTTGATGACGGGAAGGATATTTTTAGCATCATCGAGAGAAAATTTTTTGGGACGGTTGATTTGAATGACTTCGCCCATATCAAGTAAAAGTCTAGGGACTTACGGGATAAATGGCAAGCCTTTGGACTATTGTTCCGCCTTCGATATGTTGGTCCATGATTTCTTTAACATCTTCGGGGGTTTGCACACGGTACCAAACACCTTCCGGATAAACGACCACCGTGGGGCCCAGTTCACAAGCGTCTAGACACCCTGCGGCATTGGCGCGAACCTTCCCCTGTAGGCCTCGGCGTTTCACTTCTTCTTTAAAAAGCTCGCGGATTTTTAAGGAGCCTTTTTCCTGGCAACAGCCGCGAGGATGTCCGGTCGGGCGTTCATTGGTGCAGATAAAAATATGCTTTTGATAGGGAGGCATATTGCATTGGATGGCAGGGAACGAGTGGACTGTCAATAGACATGACGTGGGTGTCTGGTTTCAAAACTTGGTCGATAATGAGTGGGGTCAGGTATTCCCGCTTTGGCAAAAGCTCTTTGGCGCTCCCCACATTTGTTGCATTGACCACAATGAAATAAGCCTCGGGGCTTT
>JAJFLL010000265.1 GCA_021772695.1 Deltaproteobacteria bacterium | reverse complement strand
GTGATTACGATTACTATATCAATCAAGATACCCTGGATTTTTTGGCTAATAAAGGCGCCGATTCCCAACTGCTTGAAATATTAAAACAAGCGATGGGTAGCGCAAAGGACTTGGAATTCCGCTGGCAACGTTTTTGAACACACCTTGAAAGTTATACTACTTGCTGGCCACTACATTTCAATCGAACAAGTTGAAATCTGCATTCCTTATTTACGCTGATTGGCCTGCAATCTGGTTTTTCGAAGCCGGATGCTCTTTGGAGTCACTTCTACCAATTCGTCATCTTTGATGAATTCAATCGCCTTCTCCAAGGTCATGGGAAGTACTGGGGTTAAAGTCGTAGCTTCGTCTTTTCCAGAGGCCCGCATATTCGTCAATTTTTTCTCACGGCATGGATTCACGTTGAGATCATTGTCTCGATTATGTTCCCCGATGATCATTCCCTCATAGACGGCCACCCCCGGCCCAACAAATAATACGCCACGGGGTTCCAAATGAAACAGCCCATAGGGTATGGTTTCCCCTTTTCGGTCGCTGACCAAGGATCCGCTAACCCGGCTTTTGATATCACCGCGCACGGGTTCATAGCCCATGAGATAACTATTCATCAGCCCCACTCCCTTGGTGTCGGTCAAAAAGTCATTTCGGTAGCCGATCAACCCTCGAGATGGGATGGAAAACTCTAATCGAACCCTGCCAGTGCCGTGATTGACCATATTGATCATGCGACCTTGGCGCAGCGAGAGCTTTTCGGTAATGATACCGATAAAATCCTCCGGAATATCGACGAAAAGGTGTTCAATGGGTTCGGTCTTAACCCCATCTTCTTCTTTACAGATAATTTGTGGACGGCTTACCCCCAATTCAAAACCTTCCCGGCGCATGGTTTCAATGAGAATGGCCATCTGGAACTCACCCCGACCTTTGACCAAAAAGCTATCGGGACTTTCGGTCTCCTCTACATGAAGGGCCACATTGTGTAGAGTTTCTTTGTATAGACGATCTAAAATCCGCCTGGACTGGACTAATTTTCCCTCTTGTCCCGAAAAGGGTGAGGTGTTGACCATAATCTTCATGGCCACGGTGGGTTTGTCCACGGTTATTCGTTTTAAGGCCTTGGGCTCATTCTGGGAACAAATCGTATCGCCTATTTCCACATCTTCGATGCCCGATAAAATAACAATTTCTCCGGGCTCGACGGCATCGACTTCCTGATATTGCAGCCCTTGATAGACTTGAAGACTAGATACTTTCAAAGGTGCGACTTTGTTTTCCCGACCCACTCGAACCATATTTTCATTTTTCTTCACGCTTCCGTTAAATACCCGACCTATGGCCAAGCGTCCGAGGTATTCGGAATAGGCTAAATTGGTGACCAACATTTGGAAGGGGGCCTTCGGATCATAACTTGGCGGCGGCACCTCTTCATAAATTGCCTCAAAAAGCGGGACCAGGTCTTTTCCTGGGTTTTCTAAAGTAGTTTGAGCAATTCCCTCACGACCAATGGCATATAGTACCGTAAACTCAATTTGATCTTCGTTTGCATCCAAGTCGATAAATAGGTCGTAGATATCATTTAATACAACCTTTGCTTGCGCGTCTTTCCGGTCGATCTTGTTAATTAAAACTATAATTTTTAGGTTGGCCTCTAAGGCCTTTTTCAAAACAAAACGGGTTTGTGGCAAGGGACCTTCGGAAGCATCGACCAACATAATGGCCCCATCCACCATTTTCAGCGCTCGTTCCACTTCCCCACCGAAATCGGCGTGACCAGGAGTATCGATAATATTAATTTTGATATCTTTATAAAAGGCAGCGCAATTCTTAGACGCAATGGTAATGCCGCGTTCGCGCTCTAAATCCATACTATCCATCACTCGATCGGCAAGGGCCTGACCTTCTCGGAAGGTACCGCTCTGCTGGAGCATAAAATCAACCAAGGTGGTTTTACCGTGGTCAACGTGGGCAATGATGGCGATATTGCGAATTTTTTCGTTCTTAGCTTGGGGTTTCATAATATTTTCTATTTTTTCTTACAAAAAAACCGGTGAGAATTTTCCAAAAAGAAAACTCCCACCGGCATAAAATCCATTTGCTTTTGGGCAAACTAGTAGGAACGTCGACCGCCGCGACCACCGCCGCCGCCGCCATATCCACCACGTCCACCACCACCACCACCGCCGCCAAATCCGCCGCGGTTTTCTTGTGGGCGAGCCTCATTGACAACCAAGGATCGGCCATCAACTTCTTTCCCATTCACTTGCGCGATGGCTTCAGTAGCTGCTTCGGAATCTTCATATTCCACGAAGCCAAAGCCTTTGGAACGTCCGGTCATTTTATCATTAATAATACGTACGGACTCTAAAGCTCCATAGGGCTCAAAAAGTTCACGCAGTTGGGTTTCATTGACACTGTAGGGAAGGCTCCCCACATACAGTTTTTTTGCCATTTGGCATCTCCAGTTCAGAAAATATCAGCCCCGCATCAATAATCATAATCCCATTTGGCATTACCATTATTTCACCGGTTGGCTGATTTGGTTACATTGAATCATAGGGTCTGAAT
>JAJFLL010000264.1 GCA_021772695.1 Deltaproteobacteria bacterium | reverse complement strand
AAAAGTCATCGCCTACTGCATCAACCAGGCAGCCCCAGGAAAATGGAGTGGGCGCCATCTCGGAACAGCGTTTTAAGCAACTCACCGAGATCAATCGACAGATCGGAAAAAAGCGAAACCTTGAAGAAATCTTGGAACGGGTCATGGATGCCTCCATCGAATTGACCGGAGCCGAACGGGGCTTTTTAGTCTTAAAGAATGCTGACGCGCAAGTCGGGCCCGTCGAAGGTTTTGAGGTCAAAACTGCACGCCACCTCAACCAGGTCAGTTTGAAGGAAAAGGACTTTCAGTTTTCCATGTCGGCGGTGCAAGAAGCCATCAACCAGGGAAGTTTCATCCTGACCGACAATGCCCAGATGGACGACCGGTTTCAAGAACGCCAATCGGTCATGCAGTTTCAACTCAAGGCAATCTTAAGTGTGCCCCTAGAAATCGAAGGCGATGTCTTAGGTGCCATCTATTTGGACCACCGATTTCAACCGGGATGTTTTTCCGAAGAAGATGTGGTGGTATTGAGTGCCTTCGCCGCCCAAGCCGCTCTGGCCATTGAAAAAGCACAAATTTTAGAAGAACTGAATGCGGCCAAGCAGCAACTAGAAAAAAAGGTCGAGACCCAAGCCAAACACATTGATGACCTGACTGGAAAACTTTCCCAGGTGCGTTCCGAATTACGCTACGAATACGGTGAAATCATCGGGCAATCGCCGGCCATGATGAAGGTATTTCAACTCTTAGACCATGTAACTGAAACCACCATTCCCGTATGGATCTTAGGGGAATCCGGCACCGGCAAGGAATTGGTGGCACGGTCGCTGCATTATAATAGCGAACGCAAGTCGGGCCCCTTCGTTTCCGAAAACTGTTCAGCCATCCCCGAGACTTTGCTGGAAAGTGAACTCTTCGGTCACAAAAAAGGCTCCTTCACCCATGCGGACCGTGACCGCCAAGGTCTATTTGAGCAAGCCAGCGGCGGCACTTTATTCCTCGACGAAATCGGCGACATGTCTATTGCCATGCAGGCTAAATTATTGCGTGTGCTACAGGAAGGCGAAGTGCGTCCGGTTGGTTCCAATAAGAAAGTCAAAGTAGATGTCCGTTTGGTTACCGCCTCTCATCGCGATCTCAATCAGATGGTCACCACCGGAAAGTTTCGCCAAGATCTTTTTTACCGGGTCAATGGCCTGACCATCGTCCTACCGCCCCTAAGGGAGCGGTTAGAAGATATCCCGTTGCTCGCTAAACATTTGATGAAAAACGCAGCGAAGGAATTTGGTCTCAAGGCCAGTGAGTTGACTGACGAGGCTTATCAGGTACTGTATCGTTACGGATGGCCGGGAAATATTCGCGAGATGGAAGGTACCTTGCGCAACGCCTTGCTCTTCGCCAAAGGGCGTCCCATCACACCTGAATTTTTAAATCTAAACCCCGCCATTGCCGGTGGATCGTCCCCATCCCTGCCAAGCTCCGACTCGAGTACTGCTCAATCGCCGCCTGCCTCGGCAGAAGATACAGAAGAAAAACAGATGATTTTGGATTCACTGAGGCGTAAAGACATGAACAAGAACAAGGTGGCCGAAGATTTGGGGATCTCGCTCAGAACCTTGTATTCGCGTATGGAAAAGTTAGGGATCCCCAAGAAGAAATCCGTCTTAATGAAGTATTTGGGAATGGCTTAATCGATTAGTCTTCATTGGAATCAAGGGACGGGGTGCCCTTTTGGATACCCATCTCTTGTTTGAAAGCTTTTTGAAATTTCAAAACATTGGAACCTTCGGGCTGATGCATAAAGGCACAAGAGGGATGGGACCAAGGGTTATCAAAGGCTCGCCAGTCCTCGGGGATACAACTGCCAGCACAATCTTGCCATTGGCCCAGTGCAGCGGCAACGGTGCCTTCCGGCGCCAGAACCACCTTCATGGCAGTGGCGTTTTCGTGGGGCAGCTTCGGTTGAAAACCCCCGTCAAGGCCATCGAGGCTAGCGGTTTCATATTCCACATAACGTTGGAGAATGGGATCGACGAAACGCACTACCCGCTCATTACAACAAGGGGTAAAACCGTTGAGGTAGCGACCCAGGTACCCTTTGAACTCGATACAGACACCACTGTCATCGTCGTCATCGCCTTGGTTGGCGACTTCACCATCTAAACCATAGATAGGTTGGTCATAGGTACACTTGGCAGAAGTACACTGGATCTGCACCACCACCATTTCGGGATCGGCCTGAGGATACACCACACCGGAATCTTGCTCTGGTGCCGCGTTGTTGCCACCAACCCCGCCGTCGAGAGCGGATCCACCGCCCACTAGGCCGCCGCCACCGGCGCCGCCGAGTGGTCCCCCGCCGGTACCGCCGGAACAGGCCATGAGTAGAAAAAAGATACTTAGGATTGGTAAGAAATGTCGCACGTGTTTCCCCATTTAAGGTTTATCGCTATTTTGACCGGAACAGTTGCCGAATAGACTTCCGAGCCAAGCCCTAACCCAGGATACCAGAGATCAAGGGTTGATAAAACCCAAGCAAAAACAAGGGGCCTTTTTGCAAAAATTGCTAAGAAAAACCTTGCAAAAATCATAATAGACCTCAATCCATCTTTCACAAATATTTGAAATTATTTAATATTTTAAATATTAGCACAATTGGCATCCTCCTTGCTTATTTATAGTCCTGTAGCATGCGGGCTTGCAAAAAGCCCAAAAGGAGGCAAGCTAAGATGCAGACCAATCAGGCCAATTCCACACAAAATATTCAAACGACCACCCTACCCCCTTACGGAGCGCCCAAGTCCCTCGGCCAATCG
>JAJFLL010000263.1 GCA_021772695.1 Deltaproteobacteria bacterium | reverse complement strand
CTTTTAATGGCAGTCCATTTTGATTAAAGGCCCGCACTATTAATTCGGTATTCTTGTAGGGTTCCAAGCGACCCACCGTGACATAATAATCCCTTTTATCTTCCCGATAAAATTTTTGAAAAAAAGTGCTTTCTACTGGCGGGTAAATGACCTCAGAGGGAACCTGATAACGATGATAGTGCCAATCTTGCACAAATTTTGAATTGGCTATCGTAAAGTTGGGACGCTTTGCCGCCTTCTGATCCCACTTCTGAATGGAGGGGATCATCCAGTCGATCAACTTATCTATAAGTCGATGCCCGCGGTAAAAATCCCGATCATCATAAATATACTTCAGGTTTCTGGCCTGCAAATAAGCGATATGAAGTTGTTCACTTGAAGTGCGAATTCCCTTGGCCACCGCATGGGGCAAAGAGATGATCAAATCATAATCGGTAAAATCAAATCCTTCGATAGCCCTTGGCATTAAGAAGAGTAAATTGCGATATTTAGTTTTTGCGAAGGGTAGCCACTGAAGAAAGGATGTCTTTACCGACTTCCCCTGCAGTATTTTCTGATCTGCAGGGGGTAAGAAGTTTAGCAGGGAAAATATGTCGGCCTGGGGAAAGCAAGTTAATACTTGTTCAAAGACCTTTTCGGCACCGGCCGATTTCATCAGCCAATCATTAACGATGGCGACTTTCATTCCACCGCTTCTTTGGCCTTTAATTTTTCAATGTATTCCAAGAAGTAGACCATAAAAATCGCTAGAAAAAATCCGGCAAAGGTACCGATAAAAACATTAATCATGAGATTCGGCGAACTGGAACGCTCCATCACATGGCCGCGGTCAAGTACATTGAAGGCTAAATCCTCTTTGGCCTCTTCGATCTTGGCCAATTCGTATTGTTGAGTCAAAAGCCCATGGGTCTTCATTAACATGGTGCGATCGAGAGTTAGATATTCTAAGTAGACCTGCCCCGGAACACCGGTGACGGTCTCACTTACGGACTCAGTTTTCTCAGGCTGATTAGGATCTGTGCCATTGAGAGAGGCCTCGTCATTTGATTTAATGAAATCTTCTAATACCTTTCCCAGGGGTTCATAGCTACCCACGTCTACGTCTAATTGGGGGGCCACACTTGAGATTTTGCCCTGGGAGTAGAATTGATTCAGCTCCTTGCCGGCGCGAAGTAATTTGGCCCGGTTTTTCACGACCTGTTCTTCAATGAAGATTCGGTTTCTCTTTTCTTCAGTGAGCGAATTGTCATTAATGAAGTTTTGCAGTGAGATCACCATGGCATTGGCGACCTTCGCAGCCAAGACCGGATCTTTAAGGGTCACCTTGATGGTGATCAAACCGGTTTTTTTATCGGCCTTTACTTTAGCTATCTTATTAATGAATTTTTTAACGCCGTCTTCTAACACTGGAATGGGCTTCAGGAAGGCGGGGAAACCCGGCTTAAAGCGATCTTCAGAGGGAATATATTGTTTGGCGTATAACACCGGCATTAAATTAAATCGTTTGATGATATTTTCGGTAAGTGTGGTGCTTTCCAAAATATTGACCAATTCTTTGGTCTTTGAGCTGCCCAATTGCTCGGTCAAGCCCCCCAGGCCTTTGCCCAACAGCGGTACCGAACTCAGTTGCGATGCCATATCGGCCAAGCCCCCACCCTTACTGCTGGTAATGGGCATCAGCGAAACAACCGAAGTATATTTTCTCTGCATAGTGAAGGTGATCAAAATCGAAGCGGCCACACATAAAACAAAAATCGCCATGGCCAACCATTTGCGTTTCATCAAGACCCGCCAATAACTCAGCAGGTTCACCTCATAGTCATCCGTATAATCGTGATATTTCTTTTCGAGTGCATAGGATGGCGGGGAAAAACGATCTATTTCCTTAGAAGGAGTTCCTTCATTTGGCGAATTCGAGGCTTGATTCATATAAGCTACCTAAATAGTGCCGCGGCACTCAGACCAATGGAGGCAATGGTCGGTAAAAGTCCGATATAAAATGAAGTCGGAATAGATTTTTCAGGTACGACAATGGTGTCGCCAGGGTTAACCACCCCGTCATATTGCCCATTCTTGGCCTTGATGGCCTTGCCGTCAACGGTAACTACCTTGATCTTTTTGTTTTTGGCCATGGTGGTAGTACCGCCCGCCAGGGTTAAGTACTGTCGTAAGGTATAGTACTGATTGAAGGGAAGCGCCCCCGGAGCCCGAACGGCCCCAATGACGAATACCTTGTCTTCAAAGGCAGGATAAAAAATATTGTCGTTGGGTAATTTGCGCAGATTGTAGTCAAAGGTATGCTTGGTCAAAAACTTATGTTCGACTACTACCACATCGCCATCTTGCAGGAAAAATGCCGCCATCTCTTGTGGGTTGTCATCCACCTCAAAAATTTCTTTTTGGTCACCGGTATGATAGCGAATGACTTTCAGCGAATCTTCTTTACTGGCCCCAACGGTGAAACCACCGGCTAGTCTAACCAAATCAGCCAAGGTTTTTTCTGACTTTAATTCATAGACTCCCGGTCGGCGCACCGGACCCTCTATCTCGACAGCCCGATCTATCAGAGGTACAAAGATGGTCTGGTTATCTTGTAGATAAGGATTTTGAGAAACCTGCCCCAAAATTTTATAATCGAATAGGTCGACGGTCTTCCCGGTAGTACGTCCTTGAGGTC
>JAJFLL010000262.1 GCA_021772695.1 Deltaproteobacteria bacterium | reverse complement strand
TGCTACTTTTGATGGCACCAGAGATTGCACACTTTGATTCACCTTCAACGGTGCTACATTTCTTGATTCCCTTTTCACCGCCGGCGTCGGCGGTGGCGTTGGTTCTTGCTGTTGCTGTATTAGGCAGGGTGGCAGATCGATTACGTTCCTGATCAGGCTTCCCCCCAGGGCCCGGGCTCCACAAGGGGCCCCGACCCTGGGGGATTCTTTAATTTTTGGGGATTTCTTTTGCGCTGTGAGATGGTCTGCGGGGAGTAAATTTTCGGGACTTGGGTTGTGGATGCTTGGATGTTGTTTGGTGGCGGCTTGCTTTTTTCTTTTTTCTCTTCGTTCGGCCCGTCGTTCCGGATCTAGCTTGTCTAAGGCTAGTTCCGTTAATTTGTTGAATAATACTTCGTATTTTCCCTCGGGGTTGGTGTGGGAGGTGAGAGATTTCAGCCTTTGCATTTTGTTCATTAGCTCTGCATCGGCTACAAATTGAATCAAGGTCTTGGATTCCGAGAGAGGCTTGGTCCTTTCAAGGGGCATGGCCGCTTCGGGAGAGATTTTGACCAATTGCCTCTCACATTCCCGACTGGAGGTGCCTTCGAGTTGATGGAGTAATTCCAGCTTCTCGGTGGGCTTTAATAAAGGGGCTTTTTCTGTTTTACGTTTCTTGTCTTCCCTTTGAATGAAGCCCTGCACCTGGGAGGCCACACTCAGCGAGATTTCTCCGGATTCTATCTTAGGCTCTACCTCCGGCAAGGCCTTCATCAGGCGCATGGCCTGGATTCTTCGTTGGGCGGCTCCTTCCGAATAAGAAAGGGCCTCAGTCAGGTAGGCAAACAGACTGGGATAGCCCATCTTGAGATAGAGCTGACGATTCTCCACTTCCTTTAGATACCGCAAGATCTCTAAGAGCATCTCCCGCTCTTGGGCGACCAGGTCTTTTAGATCAGTGATTAGCAAATCATTTGAAATTTGACTCAAGCGATTCAAGGTGGCCTCCTATTCTTTCATTAGAACCAGAAACCACTATACACCCAGTTTTGCGCACCCTGTGAAACGCACCCAGATCAACAACAAAAAAAGATTTTGGAAGTTTCAAAAGCGAAAGGCCAAAAGGATTGAACGCTAAATCTCGGCCCACCCAGAACGAATAAACAATAAAATATTTCGAATAAACAAAAACAACCGAACCACCCCCAAAACCCCGTCAACACTAAAATAGAAAAAAAGTGCAACCCCCACTACAAAAGCCCCCAGGGCCTGGGCCCCTTGTGGAGCCCGGGCCCTGGGGGGACTCAAGCTCGGACGCCAACCTAAGACGTCCCGACCAAAGCTCAAAAAACCAGAGTCCTAAGTCCTAAGTCCTAAGTCCTAAGTCCTAAGTCCTAAGTCCTAAGTCCTAAGTCCTAAGTCCTAAGTCCTAAGTCCTAAGTCCTTATTAATTAGAACCCAAAAATTTCTGGCACCGATAGATTTAATTAAATATTTTTACCGGATTCCCACTCCACCGCCGACGTCGGTAGTAGCAGCAAAATGTTATTTGTAATCCACCACAAGGAAATGGCCGCCGAAGCGTTCTCCGGGAGAGATTTACGAATATGGCCCACCTTCACACTAAACCTGCGAATGTTCTAACATTTGTATTGTTTATATGGATTCTTAGTCGCGCCGATAAAATTTTCGAACGGTTTATGTCTAAAAGGAATCCTAATGCCCAATGCTTACCCCCATACCTCTTTCACCTTGAGGTGACAGATCTCGCCGTCCCACACGTTTACTCCCTCACGAAAATGTCGATCCGAAAATACTTTTAAAACATCTTTCATGGCAGCCACTCTTAACACGTAGGGCAGAACCACACGGGAGAGTGCTTGAGAAGCGCTGCGGCTGACTAAGGCTGGTAGGTTGGGAATAGCTGAGTGAATCACTCCATAGCGGGTATAGGTGGGTTCAGTAATGCTCGTCGCGCGGGTGGTCTCGGAAGCACCCCCTTGATCTACGGCCACATCTACCAAGACACTCCCCCGCTTCATTCCCTGGACCATGGTCCGACGAATCACCTGTGGGGTTTTAGCACCGGGAATGTAAACAGCACCGATGACCAAATCAGCATTCGCCATGGACTGACTAAGGGCCTTGGCTTGCGACTTTTTGACTTGGATTCTCGAGTAGCGCCGGGCCCAGGAGGAAAGATGGTTCGGATAAAGATCAAATACTTCTACTTCGGCACCCAATGCAGTAGCCACCTCAGCAGCCGAGCGCCCCACATGTCCGCCACCGACCACCGTCACCTTCCCGGGTTGAGTTTGGTGGGTAGGTGAGAGTAATATGCCCTTCCCTCCCATATCACTTCGCAAAAACTGGGCACCCAATTGGGTACTGAGGCGTCCCGCAATTTCGCTCATGGGCTGCAATAAGGGAGTATGTCCGAATTTATCGATAATGGTTTCGAAGGCGATGGCGCGCACGCCCTTGCGAACTAAGGTTTGGGTCAAGGATCGATTTGCCGCCAAATGTAAATAACAGAATAGCAGCATGCCTTTCCGCAGAAACCCGTATTCCTGCGCCATGGGCTCCTTGACCTTCAACAAGAGATCTGTCTGGGCGTAAAGTGATTTGGCGTTAGCCACGATGCGAGCGCCTGCCGCCCGGTAGTCCTCATCGAGATACCCACTGCCAACTCCGGCCCCCCGTTGTATCAAGACCTGATGGCCCGATCGTACTAGGTCCTGAACTGCATCAGGCAGTAAAACGATTCGTCCCTCGTGGTCTTTGATTTCTTTGGGTATGCCGATGATCACCACCCCAATGGTAGCCCAAGGAGTGGGCAGGGCCCAAGTACCATATTTTTATAAGGGGGATTTTCCTTGCCGTTGATACAAGGCCGTAAAGCCGTCGCCTTCCACATCCACAAACATGGGATTCGTAAAGGCAAAGGCGGGAATGCCGCCAATCTGACGGGGATCGCTGTCTAAAACATCGAGAAAATTATTTTGGGAAATATTCGTATTGGTGCCCTTGGTGACATAGGGAAAGACCGATGCGGTATTAACACCTCTAACCACCACCACGATCCAAGTATCCTCACTAAAATTGAATTCCTTGGAGATGAAGGCGCTACGAACCCCGCCGCCCACTGTTTGATTTAAGGCCGATTCACCGGCGCCGCCTCGATGATAACTGAATAGCGGTGCCATCATATACTTTGGCACATGACTATTCGAGACCTGATGAAATTGCCGTGCATTGAGATCGGTGACTCCAGACATGTCATCTTTTGCTGGGGTGGTAGTCGTATTGGCAAAAATTTCTATGGTGTCCCAATCGATATATTCATTACTCGTAATATCAAGCTCAAGGGTTACCTGACCGCCACCGGAAATCGTTCCACCCACACTCACCCCTGAAGGGTTACCGCCACTCTTTAGATTGGGCCTAACGAAAATTCCGTTGGTCACTATCACCTTATGGGCGTTGGTATTCTGGGCCAACTCTTCTCCCGCAATAGCGGCGAAGTTGGAACCGCTTCCATCGCGAGGATCCACAGAAGATGCAATGAAGTTTCGGGGTGTTCCCATAGGTTCTCGCACCTGGGTGTGAGAATCGCTGGAACCAGTGGCCGTTCGCATCAGGCCCAAATTGAGCAGATTAAAATAAGTGGGCAATGAGGTTTCCATCAAATGATCAACGGTGTCGGGATAAGCCCCGATGGTGAGTTCCATGGAAGTAAAGGCAGTGGTAAACATGGGAGAAGAACCGAAGGGGTAAGGGCTCTGGAAATTACCTCCGGTGTTGGTATTGGCCGGCATGCGGTACCGCACTGGGTCGGCATAGGTGGAAAGTGGCTCCACATCGTCAAAGGCGGTAGAAGTCACTAGCCCGGTGATGGCAAAAAATCCCGTGGCTTTGTCCATGATATGGGCGATTTGAAAGACTTGGGTGCCCGGATTGGCATCGTCCACCCCATGGATGATCTGGTCAATGGTCTGCCCTAGATCGGGCTGGGGCCCAGGAGTTTCATCTTCGGACACATAGGTATAGTCGTAAGCACCGCCCGTGGTGGATTCCGGGTCGGGTGTGAGCGGAAAGGTCAACATATGGCCGTAGGCCAAGGCAGTGATTTCATCACCGGCTAATGAAGTCAAATAGGAGCCAACACCCAATCGGTCGATGACTGGACCATAGTCGGTTACGAAATCGTGGTCCGTCGAGACCAAAACATCCATGCCTTCGGCCATGGCCGCCCGTACGCGAGATTCTAAACCCCATGCGGAGTCGGCACTTTTAATGCCATGCAAATGCAGATCGGCACTGACAAAGCCGGAAGTATCGAGGACTTTTTTCAAGGAAGCATTTACTGCGGCATGCCCGCCGGGGGCAACGGTGATACGCTCTTGATGGACACTGTATTCCGGTCCGCGGGTCACGAAGACGGTGTATTCACCGGGTTCTAATCGAAGTTCATTGCCACCCAACCGTCGCGGATGCCCCGTGGGGAATAATTGACTCGCAGGATCGATGTAGAGAATGTCGACAACCCCATAGGGCCGTTCATTCAAGGCAATTTCTCCGTAGCGACCAAAATCTTCCGGCGCTTCAGGATTGTGCATTGGGCTGGGATCGAAACCCACAATGGTCACTCGTGCAGGAATGGGCTGACCGTCTTCATTGGCCGTCACCGCCAGAGTTGCCGAGGTCCCTAAAGTACATTCGATACCTGCAAAGGTCTTGGCGGCGGTGTCAAAATGACCCCCGCTGCATTTTCCGGCGCTAGGGCCGGAACCCAAAACATAGCCCTCTTTATAAATTTCTACTTGGTAAGAGCCTGATCCGAACATCTTGGCCTTCACATCGGCACCACTGGAAATCTGGGCGCTAAAATTACCATTGGCATCGGTGTAGGCGGAGGTCACCGGCGTATTGTTATCAAGGACCACCACCCGGGCCCTTGCCACGCCTTGACCGTTAGAATCTTTAGCCACGCCCGTCATCTTTACCTTGGAAACACCGAGGGCTTGAAATCCACTGTCTAATACCGAGGCCACATCACCGGTACCCACGGCAAAATATCGGGTCATCGTTTTCACACCTGGCTCAATGGTGAAATTGATCTTGGGATCTTGCGCACCAATGGGAATCAATTGAAGAAAATTTTCGCCCAAGACCAAGGGCGTCACACCTGAAACGGTCAAGGAAGCGGACCCAGGAATATTGCCGTCTTCATCCATCAATTGGATGGGATTAAAAAAGTATCCGTAACTCACACCTACATTGTCTTCCATGCCTTCGTAGATGAGACCGGGCGCGGGTTCAACCAAAGCTGTATTGAGAAATCCCTTAGTGGGGACAAAGGAGCCCAAGGTCCCCGATCCGTTGAGCCAATCGCCAAAGGGCATTTTGATGGGTTTCTCACCCTTGTTTTGCAAGCGGGTCTCGACGATCAAATAGGCCGCATCGGGCTTCAGGGTGTAATCGGTAACAATGACGTGAGACAGGTCACGTAGCTCGGGAACGTTTTCAAAGGGATTAAAAATATCATCGAAG
>JAJFLL010000261.1 GCA_021772695.1 Deltaproteobacteria bacterium | reverse complement strand
TAGTCCTGATACCATTTTCGATAGGTCTTGGGATCAACGGGTTGTCCCTTTTTTGGCGGTTCCGAGATTCCGTTTTTAATAACAAGATAGAGGTGGACACCTAGAGTCAAAAAAATCAGGCCAGGAAGAATAAAGACATGGATGGCAAAAAATCGAGACAGAGTGGACCCCGTGAGCTCAGGGCCCCCGATGATTAATTCCGCCGCGGCCTGTCCGATAAAGGGAAGGCGGGCCGCTTGGTTGGCAGCGACCATAATGGACCAAATGGCATTATTGTCCCAACGCATGAGTTGGCCGGTAAAGGCAATGGCCAAGGTTAAAGCCATTAAAACCACACCGGTGATCCAATTGACCTCCCGTGGAAATTTATAACTTCCTGTTAAGAAGACACGCACCATATGAAAGCCCATAAACAGGACCATGGCGGAGGCTCCCCAATAATGCATGCCTCGCAGGATTCGGCCGATGGTATCGTATTCCGTCAATATTCTGAGGGTTTCGTAGGCTTGCGAAGCGGAGGGGATGTACTTCGTGGCCAACGCGGTTCCGGTGATTACCTGAACAATAAGCGCAACGAGCGTGGCCGACCCGAATACGTACATCCATCCGGTTTTGGGAGGAATCGGATGACCGGCCGTTGCCCGAAAGGCCTCAGCGGCTCCGGTACGGTCATCGATATAATTCCAAATCCTTTTCAGGAAATTCACCATGCCATTGCTCCGTTATAATCCGTAATCCATGGGGATAGGCCCCGGTTGAACTTGTACTACGCCGTGTTGCACCCGGACTGCATACTGTTGCAGGGGACGGGGAGGGGGGCCTCCGGCTACTTTGCCGTTTTCGTAATAAACACCACCGTGACAGGGACACATGAATAAGCGGGCGCCTTCCTTCCATCGCACGGGACAACCCAGGTGCTGGCAGTTTACAGAAAAAGCCACAAACTCGTTTTCGGTTCGGCGCTGCAGCCAGGCCGCCGTTAATCCGATCTTGCCAGCCCAGGGGAGGGGAGCCGGGTCGACTAATTTTACTTCAACGGTGCTGCCAATTTTAAAATCGTTTTTCTGTCCTACGGTTCTCCAAACCGGTTTTTTCTTTTTCCAGAGTGGGTCCAGGAAGAAGGCTAAGACGGGCGTGCCAACGACGGCTGCACCAAAAATTCCTAGTCCCATACTCAATCGATTCAAAAATTTTCGACGACTGATTTCAGCTTTGCTCTCGCTGCTCATGACGCATTTCTCCAATCCATCCGACTAATGCTAAAATAAACAATACCAAGCCCGTCACCGAGATCACCCAGGTGGTGACAATTCCCAACATCATTAATACGGAGCCCAAGGCCAACACAGCTGGCCAGTAAGTGGGGCGAGGTACTTTTTCAGGCAGCGGTGTGGTCCAAGTATCATCGGGTGGTGGTAGTTTCATGTCTTACCTCCCAAGGTAACATGGGTCGTTTCGGGATTTTTGGCGTACCATCGCGCCATCACCCCTAAAAGAATGATGAAAAAGACTAATCCTCCCATGACCCACATGATAGCGCCACCCGTCTGTTGATCGAGAGCGGGGCTCATGCCCCAATCATTTCGAATCATATGCAGTATTTCTAATGGGTCCCGAGGATTTAAATAATATGGGTAGAGGCCTTCCGGGGCAAAAGTTAAGGCGATGGCCAATAAACTATTGAGAGCTGCAGCGCTAAATAAATAGATCATGGCTCTGGGGCCATCGAGACGAAATTTTTCAATGGGATCGAGAAGTGCATTAAAAAAAATGGTGGCGCTAATGATAAAGGATAAATGCTGAAAAAAGTGTACGGTCTTACTTTCCAGGGCCCCATTGTAAAGAAGAGGATAGTGCCAGACCCACAAGGTAGTAACGCCGATGACCCATGCCAGCATGGGTTGAGAGAGCGTTTTAGCAATAGAACGCCACCAGTGCCATCGCATGGGCCAGGCGGCAATTCGCGGCGGCAGACCCAATAACATGAGGGGTACGGCGACGATTTCTAATAACAAGTGTTGCACCATGTGAACGCTAAATAAATAGGTCTCACCCAAAGTGGCGATGGGGCTGATCAAGGCTAAGAGTAAAATAAGGTTTCCCGACGAAAATATGAGAAATTTGCGACGGTTTTTTAATCCGCCGAGTTTTATATAGATGACTTGGGCGAGTGCCCAGAGGCCTATGGACCAGGGATCCCAATTCCAGCTCTGTGTCCAAACCTCCCAGGTAGACAGGGTCTCTAAGACCGGCTCGGCCGCCCCCATATGGGCGATGATTGGATAAGTGCTCATGAATGTTTATTTCCACAAATAGATGACGGTGAATACGACGATCCAAACACCGTCGACAAAATGCCAATAAAGAGAAATCGAGTCGACGGCGTTTTCCTTTGGAAGACATTTGTTGCCTTTGAGAGTGAACCCCCAAATAATCGTCAACATGATTAAACCCACAAAGACGTGAAAGCCATGAAATCCCGTCAGCGTGAAAAAAGTAGCTCCAAATAAATTTCGGCTGATGGTGACATCTTGCTGGATCAACCCCCACCACTCACTGCCCTGGCCGTAGAGGAAAATGGCTCCCAATAGAATCGTCAAAAAAGTAAAAAACGACATGAGTCTGAATTTTTCTTTTCGAAAAAACATCATGGCCACCATCATGGTGACGCTACTTGCCAATAAAATAGCGGTGAAAAATCCGGTTCTGGGCACGTCAAGAAAGGCATGGGCATCCATACCTTGTAAATGCCGCCCGTGAAAAAATACATAGGCGGCGATCAAAAAGATAAAAAATATGGATTCCGACAATATAAAGATGACAACGCTTAACTTGGTTTTATCCATGATTGATATCCCAGAGCGGGCGACGACTTTTGATCGGCGGCACCTTTGTGAAATTTTCTGGAGGTGGGGGTGAACTGGTAGCCCATTCTAAGGAACTGCCATCCCAAGGGTTGTCGCCGGCGATCTCTCCCCGTTTCAGACTATAAATGAGGTTCACTAAAAACATCAAAACCATGATGCCCAATAAGAAGGCACCTATCGACGAGACTTGATTAAGTGGTGTCCATAGGGGTTCATCGGGATAGGTGTAAACCCGGCGGGGCATTCCGATGATACCCAGAAAATGTTGGATCAAAAAGGTGAGATTAAATCCGATGACGGTGAGCCAAAATTGCCATTTACCTAATCGTTCATTAAGTTTTTTCCCGGTGATTTTAGGAAACCAGTAAAAGATGGCTGCAAATAATGCGAAGACGGTGCCTCCGAATAAAACATAATGAAGATGTGCCACTACGAAATAGCTATCGGTCAACTGCCAATCAATGGGTATGGTGGCGAAGGCCACGCCGCTCAATCCTCCTACGGTGAATTCGATGATGAAGGCCGTAGCAAACATCATGGATGTAGTGAAACGGATGTTTCCCTGCCACATGGTGGCGATCCAATTAAAGATCTTGATGCCTGTAGGTATGGCGATAAGCATACTGGTGGCCGCAAAGACAAAGTAGATTCCCTGACCGAGGCCGACCGTAAACATGTGATGGATCCATACTCCAAAAGCCAGAAAGGCGATGGCCACTGCGGACCCAGCGACGAATTCGTATCCATAAATGGGTTTTCGAGAAAAGGTGGGAATCACCTCGGAAATGACTCCGAAGGCAGGAAGAATCAATATATAAACCTCGGGATGACCGAAAAACCAGAAGTAATGTTGCCACAATACCGGGTCTCCGCCCAGTTGAGGTAGAAAAAACATGGTGTGCAGTTTGCGATCAAAAAGCAATAGAATGGCCGATGCATTCAGCGAGGGTAAGGCAAAAACCGCTAAAAATGCCGTAATCAATACCATCCAAACGAATAGCGGCAATCGGGTCATGGTCATGCCGGGTACCCGATATTTTAATATGGTCACAATTAAATTAAGCGATGAGGTCAGCGTAGAGACGCCGAGGCCTAAGATTCCTAAGGCCCAATAATCCATGCCCGGGTCAATATTGAAAGGCACCTCGGTTAGGGGTGCATAAGCGAACCATCCGGCGTCGGGAGCACCGTTACCGATAGAGCCACCTGAAACAAAACTAAAGTTCAGCATAAAGGCGCCGAAACAAAAAATCCAAAAACTAAAGGCGTTTAATCGGGGAAAGGCCATGTCCCTTGCGCCGATCATCAAGGGAACCACATAGGTGGCCAAGCCAAAGAGCATGGGCATTAATACTAAGAAGATCATGGTGGTGCCATGCATGGTAAAAATTTGATTAAACATTTCTGGAGAAAGAAAAGCACTATTGGGGAAAAATAATTGGATGCGAATCAGTAATGCTTCAAGGCCTCCCACAAGGAAAAACAATAGTGCCGTTAATAAGTAGAGAATGCCAATTTGTTTATGATCGACGGAAGCTACCCAAGCCAACATTCCTTCGTTGCTGCGGATCGAGGGGAGAGACTCGTTGACCTCTGGGACCAGGACGGCTTCATTCATGGTAAAGACTCCAAATAGCTCACTAGGGCTTGGACTTCATGTTCGGACAATTGAAAATCCGGCATATGCGATCCAGGTTTAAATAACTGAGGATTCTTCAACCAGGCAGCTAAATTTTTAGAAGAATTTTTTAAGACTCCGGCCCCCAGGGTTTGCCTGGTAGCCACATAAGTTAAATCGGGCCCGATGGTTTCGGTGGAGCCGGTGCCGGCCACCGTATGGCAGAAGTAACAGGTTTTATCTTCAAAGATTTTGGCGCCTAGTGCCGCCAAGGGGTCTGAGGCCGGTGATGGAGGTGCCACCTGGGCCGTTTCCCATTTGGTGAACTCTGCGGGAGCTTGGGCAATCACCAGAATTCGCATGCCAGCATGTTGCGTACCGCAATATTCCGCACAAACCCCTCGATAGGAGCCAGGACTATCGGCCTCTAAATAAAGGTAATTGCTTCTTCCAGGAATGGCATCGATTTTTCGCGCCAATTGAGGCACCCAAAAATCGTGGATGACATCGGCGGACTCTAAACGGACCAGCATTCGTTTTCCCACGGGAATATGAATTTCATTGGCTGTGATGACACCGCTTGCGGGATATTTTACTTCCCACCACCACTGGTGGCCCGTGATGATGATGTCTGCATTAGTGTCTCCTGATGGGGGGTCAACGGCATGCATGGTTTTGACGGTGAAGAAAAAGACCACCACTAATATAATGACGGGAGGAATGGTCCAAAGTACTTCAATTTTATTGTTGCCTGTACTTTGCGGCGCGGTCCGTCCGGGCCGCTCACGATATTTGAAGGTAGCCCAGGTTACCAATGCGGCGACTACGGCAAATATCAATATGGCAATGAGTAATACCAAGAGAGATATTTGAGATAAGGCATCGGCTTGGGGCGAACTTGGTTTCAACAGGGTGAGGAGCAAACAGCCCCCTTTATAATGGCTAAGTGGATTTTGCGATATGAAAAGTAAACAAAAACCCTAGGAAGGTCAAACAAAGACCTGATATTCCCTTAAAACCTTACATCAAGGTACCTTGGTTATTGAGCCTTCAAGTCTATTTTACCGGGCCCACACTCGACCCATCTTGAAATTTATTTCTCGGAATCCTTTCTTTGTTGCTGGGTATTAATGACCTAAGTGAGTTTCGATATAAGATTTCATTTCTATGCGCCCTACGGGAACTTGGTGTCGCAGCAATTGAGTATAGAGGTAACGGCGAGAAATGCCTAAGGCTTTGGCAGCGTGGCCTTTATGGTAGCCACTGTCAAAGAGTGCCTTCAATAACAGACGCTTTTCTTCACTGAGGTTTGCGTCAGGTTGCCCCGTTGTTGGTAGCGCTTTTGCTTTTGCGGTTCGAACCTGCTTTGGTGATTGGGGGGAACCTAAGGTTTTCTTGAAATTGAAGGATTTTGCGGAAATTTTTCCTTTCTGGTTGAATAAAACGGCGGTTCGAAGGGTATTTTCCAGTTCCCGCACGTTTCCCGGCCAATGATAATCGAGCAATAAATTGAAGGCGTCTGGCATAATTTCCAGATCGCTGCGGCCTTCCTCCTTGCCGATTTTCTTCAAAAAATGTTGGGCCAATAAGGGAATGTCCTCCAAT
>JAJFLL010000027.1 GCA_021772695.1 Deltaproteobacteria bacterium | reverse complement strand
TCAAGGTGAATCGCGAAAAGATCGCCCGTTTTGGGCTCAACGTCAAAGATGTCCTAGAGACTCTTCGGGCCATCGGAGGTAGGCCAGTTGGAGTAATCTTGGAAGGGCAGAAAAGATTCACCTTTCAAGTCCGGCTGCAGGACAGTTATCGAGATGATCCCCATAAAATACAAAACCTTCCCATCCTAGCGCCCGGCGGTGAAATGCTCCCCTTAGGGGAAGTGGCGGATTTGGTAATCGAAGAAGGTCCCGCCCAAATTAGCCGGGAAAATATCCAACGACGGCTGACCGTGGAATCTAACGTTAGAGGCCGGGATCTAGCGGGATTTGTGGGCGACGCCAAAGAGGCTATTGCTAAAGATGTGAAAATTCCTCCCGGCTATACCTTGGAATGGGGGGGGCAATTTGAAAACCTGAAGGCGGCTAGTCAACGGCTGATGATTGTGGTTCCCCTGGCCCTCTTTCTGATTTTTGTCATCCTCTATTCCTCCTTTGGTTCGGCCAAGATCGCTACATTGATATATCTCAACGTTCCGATGGCCGTTACCGGAGGAATAGTAGCCCTATTTGCGCGCGGGCTTCCGTTTAGCATCTCCGCGGGGGTTGGATTCATCGCCTTGTTCGGGATTGCCGTTTTAAACGGTGTGGTCTTGATGTCTTATATCCTTAAAAAGCGAAATGAAGGCCTTAATGCCACCGACGCCGCTATTGAAGGGGCGAAGATCAGAATGAGGCCCGTATTAATGACGGCCCTAGTGGCGGCCTTGGGATTCATCCCCATGGCCCTCTCGACCAGCTCAGGGGCAGAAGTACAAAGGCCTCTGGCTACCGTTGTCATCGGGGGCTTGGTAACTTCTACCCTGTTAACTTTATTGGTCTTACCCACCATTTATAGTTGGTTTGAAAAGAAGGAAGCGGAAGTAGAAATTTAATTCAAGCGAGGTGAGTCATGAAAGAGATCAAAGCAATTATCCAGCCTTTTATGCTCCAGCATGTGATCGATGCCTTGAAACAGATACCCGATATGCCGGGGGTTACGGTCTCGGAGGTGAAGGGGTTCGGCAGGGGCAGGGCCGAGAATACCGATAAAAGTGTAACCGCCTGGGGTACCAGCGTGGTTCCCAAGATTAAACTGGAGACTGTGGTTGCCGACACCATGGCGGATAAGGTCGTTCATACGATTCAGCAGCATGCCCATACCGGCAATATCGGCGATGGGAAAATTTTCGTTTACCCTGTGAGTCAGGTTGTCAAGATTCGCACCGATGAGTCGGGTGAAGCGGCGCTTTAGCTGAAGGATTTACCTACGATTTTTCGTTTTTTAATAGAAAGGATCACTTTCATGAATTTATTTTTTCTGTTTCGTCGTTGGGCGCCCCTCACTTTAATTCTCGGTATCTTTTTATTAGGGTGCAAGCCGACACCTCAAGATCTAGAAAAGGCCGTTGGGGATTATCTTCAAAAGAACCCCAAGGTTTTTCAAGAGGTGGTTCAGGATGCCATGAAGGCCCAGCGGCCACAACGCGCCCCCGAACTCCCCCTTGAAGATAAAATTAAAAACGCGATCAAGGTGGATGTGGGTAGTGCCCCTACGAAGGGGCCAGAGAATGCCCCCATCACGATCGTAGAATTTTCCGACTTTCAGTGTCCCTTTTGCAGCCGAGTAGTTCCTACAATGAATCAATTGATAAAATCATATCCAGGAAAGATCCGCTTGGCCTTCAGGCAAAACCCCCTTCCCTTTCATAAAGACGCTCTTTCTTCAGCCAAAGCAGCCCTTGCGGCCAATGAGCAAGGAAAATTTTGGCCGATGCACGACCTGCTTTTTGAGAACCAAAAAGATTTAAGCGACGACAATCTTCGCAAGCTGGCCAAAAAGATAGGTCTCGATATGAGTAAGTTTGAAAAGGACTGGAAATCGGATAAATTCGACGCCCAAATCATGAAAGATATAAATTTTGCTAAAAACAATAAGGCCACGGGGACGCCAGCTTTCTTCATTAACGGGGTACTCGTATCCGGGGCCCAGCCAATCAATAATTTTAAGGTTGTGATCGATAGGCTCTTGACGATGAAAAACTCCCCTGATGTCAAAACGCAACGATGACCGGTGGTAAATTTTTTCTATATCTTTCTAAATTCCAACCAACGAATCGGACGAGGCTACTTTTTAAGCAAGCTAGGTTAATTTGATGAAAGACGATCCTTCGGTCAAATCATACGGTGGGAAATGGTATTTCCATCCTCCCATGAGGAACGCCCTGACCGGCGGACTCCTTACCGGGATTGCCTTCGGTCTGGCCCATCTTGGATGGATACCGAGCATTGCCGAAATTCTAATCTACGGCTTGGCCATTCTCATTGGGGGTTACCACTGGTGTTGGGAGGGAATTGAAAAACTTTTCAAGGAAAAGGAAATCGGCATCGAGATTCTCATGATGGCGGCCGCAGCCGGTTCGGCCATCCTGGGGATGTGGGATGAAGCGGCAGCTTTGGTTTTTTTGTACGGGGCGGCGGAGGGCTTGGAGGAATATACCTATGCTAAGACGAGGCATTCCATCCGGAAACTCCTGGATCTCGCTCCGAAGGAGGTACGGCTTCTTCGCGATGGTAAGGAAACCACCATACCGATAGAAGCCTTGCGGGTGGGAGACACTTTTCTTGTGAAGCCGGGTGAGGCCATTGCTACCGACGGCATCGTAGCCAAGGGTCGTTCTAGTGTGAACGAGGCTCCGGTCACCGGCGAGTCTATCCCGGTGGAGAAGAAAGCAGGGATGAAGGTCTTCGCGGCCACCCTCAATCAAGAAGGGGCCATCGAAGTGCGGGCGACGGCGACTTACCGGGACAATACTCTCTCCAAAATTGTCCAATTGGTGGAGGAGGCCCAGGAGCATAAAGGGAAAACCCAACTATTCATTGATCGTTTTGGCAGAATCTATACCCCTCTCGTTCTTCTGGCCGCCCTTTTCTTTGTGCTGATTCCGGCCCTACTGGGCATGCCCCTTTATCAATGGGCAATCCGTGCGGTGGTGCTTTTGGTGGCGGCTGCCCCTTGCGCATTGGTGATGTCGATGCCGGTGGCCATATCCGCCGGAATTGGCAGGGCCGGAAAAATGGGGGTACTCATGAAAGGGGGAGTCTACTTGGAAGAGCTGGGAAAAATCAAAGCGATCGCCTTCGATAAGACAGGGACCCTTACTCGTGGAGAACCCTCCGTTACCGATATCCTCACCCTCCAGGGAAGCGAATTTGATTTAATAAGTCTGGCCTTCGGTGTGGAGAGATTTTCCGAGCATCCCTTGGCAAGGGCCATAGGTAAGAAAGCACGGGAAATGGGCACCCCATCTTTAAATTCTAGCGATTTCAATGCCATTACCGGTTCAGGGGCCAGGGCAAGTGTGGAGGGTAAAACCGTTTACGTGGGCGAGCCCGAATTATTCCTGGGCAAGGGACAAAAAAATCCCTTTCTTCCGCAAATGGAACAACTGAGAACCGAGGGCAAGACCGTGGTTTTTGTTGGCAACCAAGAGAAAATCGAAGGCCTCATCGCCCTTAGGGACGAGGTCCGGCCCCGGGCGAAGCAGGTGATTGAGACTCTTCACGGGATGGGAATAAAAACGTTCATGCTTACGGGAGACAATGAAGTGACAGGAAGGGCAATTGCCAAAGAGCTTAACATCGATGAAGTCAAAGCGAGTCTCAAGCCGGAGGACAAGATCCGTTGGATCAAGGAATTAAAAAAGAAATATGGGTTTGTCGCCATGGTGGGGGACGGCATTAATGACGCTCCGGCCCTGGCCCAGGCCTCCGTGGGCATCGCCATGGGCGCCGCTGGGACCGACGCCGCCATTGAGGCGGCTGATATCGCCTTGATGGGAGATGATCTTACCAAGTTGCCGGAGGCCATCTCTTTGAGCAAAAGGGCTCGGGGCATCAGCGGCCAGAACATCGTATTCTCGCTATTGATCCTTGCCGTTTTGATTCCCTCTGCCCTGGTTGGAATGATGAGTGTGGTCACGGCGGTTTTCCTTCATGAAGCCTCCGAGTTACTTGCGGTGGCGAATGGTCTCCGGGTGGGGGCAAGTAAATCCTAATTCGGGTATTTGTTAAAACTTTCATCGCCGCTGAGATAAAATGAGTCGTCCTGGGCCTGTGAAAAAAATTTTTCCTGCCATGTTTATTCTCTTGTTTTTGGGTTTGGCAGCCTCTGTCTGCATAATTCGAATTCATCATCAGATAGCCATCCACCTTGGGGAAAAGAGTTTTTGGAATATCTCTGATTTGTTTGATTGTGAGATGGTTTTGGCAAGCCGCTATGCCAGACTTGGCCCCTTTTTAATTGCGGAGCTGGCAATTGGCTACTACCTAATTCTTATTACCGGATTGCTTGATGTTTGGAGTTCACAGAAGAACCTATCCATCCTTACTTTTCTCTTGGTATTGACAACTTTCTCTACTGTTTTCAGCATAATTCTCAATTTTCTTTCCCTCGTCAATTTAGGGGTCCTTTGTCTCTTATGCCTATTAACCTCCCTTATTAATTTGGCTCTGTTGGTACTTTTGTTTTTGGCGATGGAGATCCCCCTTCGGAAATTGCCCCGTACCATCAAAAGAAAATTTTTATTTAATCCTAAACCAGCTTTAATCTACGGGAGCATTGCTCTCATCATAATGGGCCTCGGGGTTACGGGCGGTCGAAAGCTCAATCCTCACGCCCGCTTTTCCTTTGATATCTTGCAGGAGGATTATCTGAAGGGATTTTTCGCATTACCTAAACAAAATGTATTGCTACCGAAGAGGCCTGTCTTAGGAAATCCAAATGCCCAAGTGTCGATCGTTGTATTTTCCGACTTCCAGTGTCCGGCTTGCCGCAGTGCTGACATTACTCTGAAGGCAATCTTAGAACAATACAAGGACCGAGTTCGTATTTTTTATCTTAATTATCCGCTGAACTCCTCCTGTAATCAGATGGTGAGTCGACCGAAGCACCCTTCGGCCTGTATTTATGCCAAGGAAGCTATATGCGCCTATCAGAGTGGAAAAGTATCGGAATACCACGACTGGGCACTCAAAAATCATTCGGAGCAGGATACATCGCCTTCGGAGTTATCCAACAAACTGGGGATGGATCGCGGTTATTTCGAAGACTGCCTTGCTTCCGACAAAACAACCGAACTCCTGAAGCAAGATATTGAAACCGCGATCCAGTTTGGAGTAAAAAGTATTCCCTCCATTTATATTAACGGTCGTCAAATTCGGGATTGGCGAAACCAAGAGCGGTTTCGTTGGGTCCTTGAATCCACCTTGGTTAAATTTCATTAGTCAGTTTTTTTTCATATTTCCCGACAAACGAAAAATCCATTTTCGAGGGAATAAAAAAACCCGCTCACACCACCCCCAAAGGGTGGTTTCATGACCCTTAAGCGACATTAGTGGTTTGTAACTTATTGATATTATTGGAGGTAAATATGAGAGATAGATGTCAGAGTCCGCTGTCCTGCCATTAGACGATCCCCGAAAAAGTTTTTTAAAATTACCCATACCCTTCGGCCGACAGATATTCTTCGCCACAATTTTTAGTGGAATGGGATTAGCTAAAATTGTACTCGGATTTGCACCTGAAACCAATTATCACCGTCATCGTCGGACTTCAGCAATAATCCATCGCTTGAAGGTACCTGATCGGAGGGCAGCAATCCGGGAACGGATTCGAAATCGAAACCCTGGCCGAGGTCGGTACGTCCCGTCGCCAGAATCTGCCCGCCGGCCAGCACATAAACCATCTTCTTAATGAATAATTCGAACTGGGCTTCGAACTCATCGAAAGCGACCGCCCAATTAGTGCCAAAATCGGGAGATCGCAAAATGATACCATCACCGCCAGCCATCACCGTGCCCGATTTATTGGGATTTACAGTCAAGACGTGAAGGTCGTTGTTTACTCCGGTATCTCTAGGTTCCCAATTTTGACCAAAATCATTGGTGCGTAAGAGGGTGCCGCCCAGACCGGCTACCAGACCAAAATTGCCGTCATTGAAGCAGTAGCGTAACCCCAAAGATACTCCGCTGTCTCGTGGTTGCCAGTTTTGTCCACCGTCATTGGTGCCGACGATGGTACCGTTGTCGCCGACGGCCCATCCTTGAAAATCATCGAAGAAGCAGACGCCATGGAGGTTTTCGTCAGTATTACTGTTCTGTAAATCCCAATGGATGCCCTGGTCATTGGTAAAATAAATGGAACCGCTGTCGCCTACGATCCAACCCAATTGATCGTTGCTGGGAGCCCAAGTAACTGCGTGCAGATTGGGTGCGAAATCGCCCCCGAGCATTTGCACCGACCAGGCGTTTCCCCCATCATTAGACCTGGCATACATGCCCATGTTGCCCACTGCATAACCGTAAGTGCCGTCGGGAGAAAAACTTAAGTCGTTGATTCCGTAATCAAAACCTGAATCTACCCGAATAAAATCATTACCGTCGTTTTCACTTTTTAGGAGTAAGCCGTCGGAGCCTCCTAACCAAACTTTTTCGGGAACCCCGCCTTGGCCCCAGACCAATCCGCAAAAGGCTTTTAATTGCTGGCTTGGCGGATTAATGGGATCGAAATCACCCCCGCAGCCCGCCATGAGTCCGAGGCAGAATAAGGCAATGGTAAGCGCCTTCGATCGTAACCATTTAAAATGATGTTTTTTCATTATGGCTTCCCTCGAAATGAAAAATTTGGGTGACTCGCAGGGCTATTTCTAAAGAATGAAATTTCTCGATGCAAGAGAAAAACCTGATCAATACGTAGAATCGTGATGTGTCATCAGTAAGCAGCAAGGTTCACGACGTCTTGGAGTCTAAGAAAAAACAAACGGAGGCACAAAATTCATTTTGAACCTCCGTCCCAGTTAGGAGGAAAGGCTCCGTCTCCAAAAACTCCCGATCTCTGTAGAGAACCGGCTTTTCAAAGTTTTCGGCAAAAGTACGGTGTGCTCTCCGGAGCAATCGGCGTCATGTCGGGAATATTGCCCAGGCTGGCTGGGTGGGCCGGATAAATGTGATTAGTAATTGGGTTTTGGTTTACCGTATCCCAATAGGAATCATATACAGTCTGGAAATAATCGAGGGTAGGGTTGATGTCTTGGGCATACCCAACGTTGGTGTGACCCCAATTTGCAAAAACGTAATTATCCTCCGCGCCGGCTAAGTGGCGCAAAACCCGAATAAAGCCTTCCATATTCATGACCACCGAGTTTTCCACGAAGTTGAGGCGGCCGGCCTGCACAATGTCCACAGCATGGATGACTCGCATTCCAGCACCCCCTTAAGTTCTCGAGAATTCCAAAGTTACACCAGCAAGGGTTTCCTGTTTTTCCCGGCTTATTCTCTCAGGCCGAGATTTTACAGATCCATCAGGAAGTGGCCCCGTAGGAATGGCTTCCGCCGTCTGTAGGTGTTTCTGCAGGTTTTTTTAATAATTCTCTCTGCATTATCTGGCTCAGGCGATAGAATCTCTAGAATAATCCC
>JAJFLL010000260.1 GCA_021772695.1 Deltaproteobacteria bacterium | reverse complement strand
AGCTGCAAAGGGCTCACGATCTTTGGGACTGATTTTGTCTAAATAGCCGTCGACCCGTTTGGAATCGTTTTTTATGGCCTCGCCCAGGCTCATGACTTCGACTCCAGCGGGAAGCCGGTCGATGGATGAGAGTCGCGGTGCAAAATGACCATTGATAAAACTGATTTGAATACCCGCCTTATTGCCAAAGCTGGTGCAAGGTAGGGCGTCTAGACTTGAAGACTCTGCGGAAGAAAAGGTGCCTAGGCCAAAGGGAATGTCGATAAAGCTATTGGTAGAGGTGTATTTCCAGGCCTCGTTTTTCGGCGTGGGAATGCCTAATGCATTAAATTGCTTAAGGTTGTCCTCGCGCACTTCCTGAATAAGCGGGAATTCGGCTTTGCTCAGGGATTCCCTGGCTTTTAGGGGTGTTTCCATCATGATTTGTTTTATCCTGCTGCCGCTTCAGTGACCCAACCGTAACCCTTTTCTTCGAGTTTATAGGCCAATTCTTTATCTCCGGATTTCACAATTTTACCGTCTTGCAACACGTGCACCACATCGGGAACGATGTAGTCGAGCAATCTTTGGTAGTGAGTGATGACCAACATGGATCGCTCTTTATTTCGCAAGGCATTGACTCCATTGGCGACAATTTTAAGAGAGTCAATATCGAGACCCGAATCGGTTTCATCCAATATGCAAAGCTTTGGCTCTAGAACCAACATTTGCAGGATCTCATTTCGTTTTTTTTCCCCACCACTGAAGCCTTCATTGACATTCCGTTGCAGGAACTTTTGGTCCATATCTAAAATTTTGAGTTTTTCCTTTATCAGGGCCAAGAAATCGATGGCGTCGATCTCTTCTTCGCCCCGTGACTTGCGTTTCGCGTTAAGGGCCGTCTTTAAGAAATAACTATTACCCACCCCTGGAATTTCAATGGGGTACTGGAAGGCCAAAAAGATACCCGCACGGGACCGTTCTTCAGGTTCCAATTGAAAGAGGTCTTTATCTTCAAAAGTAACGGATCCCTCGGTGACCTCGAAGGCATCTCGGCCGGCCAAAACCGAAGAGAGAGTACTCTTGCCCGAACCATTGGGTCCCATAATGGCATGAATTTCACCGGGTTTGATGGTCAAATTAATACCTTTTAAGATTTCTTTGCCTTCTACCTTGGCATGTAGATTTTTGATTTCCAACATAGACATAGTTATTTTTCCTTAGGGGTTAGCCCACGGCTCCTTCCAAACTGACTTCTAATAATTTTTGTGCCTCAACGGCAAATTCCATAGGAAGTTCCTTGAAAACCTGTTTACAAAAACCATTGACGATTAAATTCACAGCATCTTCTTCGCTGATGCCCCGTTGCTTACAGTAAAAAAGCTGATCTTCACCGATTTTTGAGGTTGTGGCCTCATGTTCCATTTGGGCCGAATTATTATTGATTTCAATATAGGGAAAAGTATGTGCGCCACATTTGTCTCCCATCAATAAGGAATCACATTGTGAATAGTTGCGGGCACCATCGGCCTTCTTCATGATCTTCACCAAGCCCCGGTAGGTATTTTGGCTTTTTCCTGCGGAAATACCTTTGGAAATAATAGTGCTTCGGGTGTTCTTTCCCAGATGGATCATCTTGGTGCCGGTGTCGGCCTGTTGGTAATTATTGGTCACAGCCACCGAGTAAAACTCTCCCACGGAGTTATCGCCAGATAGAATACAACTAGGGTATTTCCAGGTAATGGCTGATCCGGTTTCTACTTGAGTCCAGGAAATTTTTGAGTTCACTCCCTTGCAATTTCCTCGCTTGGTCACAAAATTATAAATTCCGCCTTTGCCGTTTTTATCTCCAGGATACCAGTTTTGCACGGTGGAATATTTGATCTTGGCGTTGTCTAGGGCAATCAACTCGACCACTGCAGCATGCAATTGATTTTCATCACGCATCGGTGCGGTGCAGCCCTCAAGATAACTCACCTGGCTGCCTTCATCGGCAACGATTAAAGTGCGTTCGAACTGCCCGGTCTCAGAGGCGTTTATGCGAAAATAAGTGGAGAGTTCCATGGGGCACCGAACCCCTTTGGGAATGTAGCAAAAGGACCCATCACTGAAGACGGCTGAATTGAGCGTGGCATAAAAATTGTCGGTATACGGTACTACGGATCCGAGATATTTTTTTATTAAATCCGGATGTTCTGTGACGGCTTCAGAAAATGAACAAAATATAATGCCCATTTCTTTGAGCTTGCCCTTAAAGGTGGTGCCTACAGAAACACTGTCAAAGACCGCATCGACGGCGATACCCGAAAGTCGTTTTTGTTCATCTAAAGAAATGCCCAATTTATTGAAGGTTTCTCGGATTTCCGGATCAATCTCATCGAGACTCTTGGGCTTATCTTTTGTCTTGGGTGCCGCATAATAATATAAATTCTGATAATCGATGGGTGGGTATTTGACGTTGGCCCAATGGGGTTCCTTCATGCCCAGCCAATGTCGATACGCTTTGAGGCGAAAATCCAATAGCCATTGGGGTTCGTTTTTTCTGGCCGATATCATGGCAACGATTTCTTCATTGAGTCCCTTGGGAAACTCTTCTCGCTCGATTTGGGAGACAAAGCCGTACTGGTATTCTTTGGCGGTAAAATCTTTTAAGGCCTGATTTTGTGTGCTGCTTGGGTTTTCCATAATGCTTATTCCTAAACCTCTGCGTTAGTAGGACTGCTTGCCAAATCGGCCACCGAGGTGTCTGCCAACATGTGGTAAATTTTATGGTTGAGTTCGGTTAAGGGATTTTTGATGCGGCATCCGTCCCATTGGGGACAGGTGATTTTTTCTTCCTTGAGGCATTCGGCCACGGCCAGGGGCCCTTCAAAAATTTCGGCCACATCGGCAACGGAAATATCTTCGGGGCGTTTGCCCAGGATATACCCACCCTTGGTGCCGTGTACGGATTTGACCAGGCCCTTGCCCGCGAGTTTTTGCAGGACCTTGGCCAGAAGGGGGTAGGGGATTTGATAATGTTCCGAGACTTCCCGAGTACTGGTCAGGTCGGCTAGGCCCAAGCCCCGCTTGCGGAACATATGTTCCAAAGAAATTAGAGCATATTCGGTTTTACGATTAAAATGGAGCATTCTGGTCGTATAAAATTATTTAAACGTTTTTAGATTTATTTAATAAAATCAAGGATTTATTAAATTTATACCAATCAATTCATCTTAAATAAGACTAAATTGGTCCTATATAATTGTCAAGGGGACCCAGGTATAAGGAAAACAGGCCTAATTGGCAAGTGTATTACGACCCCATAGGTCGCCTATATAAATTCTCAAAAAAACTTGAATTGTTGTAGGAGGCCCATTACCGCCCCTTTGGCACCGCTATTAAGGAGCTTGCTGACGTGATTGAATTGATTTCCGATACATACCAAAGCTGGGACCTTCCCGGTGATTGGACTTTGGGCCTGGCCTTCATCACCTTGACACTGGGAATTATCCTGCTGGGGATCATTGTCAACTTTGTGGTGCGGCGGATTCTCGTACGTCTCATTCATGGCATCATCAAGAAAAGCCGGTTTAAGTGGGACGATATCGCCATCAAGCAGCGCACCTTTGCCCGCCTGGCCCATTTGGCACCGGCGCTACTTTTTTATATCGCCGCTCCCCTGTTTAATATCGAGGAGTATGCATGGACCGAGTCCTTCACCGAATCCATTCGCCGGGTGTCTTTGATCTATATGATTTTGATGAGTGCCTTGGTGGTCGATTCGATCTTCAATACGGTATTTCATGTCTACAATGGTTTTAATATTGCCAAAAACAAACCCATTAAAAGCTACCTCCAGGTGGCCAAATTATTGCTGATTTTTTTGGCGATTATTTTAATTTTATCCATCATTCTCAATCGCTCCCCCTGGGCCTTTTTGACGGGCTTGAGTGCCTTGGCCGCTGTACTGATCTTGGTCTTTAAAGACACTATATTGGGATTCGTGGCGGGCGTGCAAAATGCCGCCTATGATACCATTCGCTTAGGCGATTGGATCGAGATGCCGAAATTCGGTGCCGACGGTGATGTGATCGAAATTTCGCTGAATACCATCAAAATTCGTAATTGGGACAAAACCGTGGTTTCCATACCCAGTGGTGCTCTGCTTACCGACGGGGTGAAGAATTGGCGCGGTATGACTGAGTCGGGTGGGCGGCGAATCAAACGGCATATCAATATTGATATGAATACTATCAAGTTTTGTGATGAAGAAATGCTGAAGCGCTTTTCCCAATACCGCAATATTGCCAATTACATTCAAGACAAAAAGACGGAAATCTCTCAATACAATCAGGGGATTCCCATGGATACCGCTGCACTGGTCAATGGGCGGCATCTCACCAATCTCGGCACCTTTCGTGCCTACGTGGAGGCCTACCTAAGGGCCAACACTGAGATTCACCAAGAAATGACCTTTTTAATTCGTCAGTTACAACCTACCGAAAAGGGTCTGCCCCTAGAGGTGTATGTATTTTCCAAGGACACCCGTTGGGTTCAGTATGAGGATATCCAATCGGACATATTCGATCACATCTTTGCGGTGATACCCCTGTTCGATTTGGCGGTATTTCAAGAGACCTCAGGACAAAACTACAAAATTGATATTGTTTCTATGCCTGAACCCAAAGTCGCAAAAACCTAAAAGTCAGTGTCTTTCCATGAATTTCGGTCATGGAGATCAAATAAATTTTGCCTGAATAAATTTTTCTCTTTGCCTTAGTGGCGAAGCCAGTAGAATACGGCTTGGAGGTTATCAATGGATAATGCAAAACTGATTGAAGAATTAAATAAAATGTTGGCTCAGGAACATGCCTGCGCCATTCGCTATGCTACCCACGCCGCTTGTGTCTCTGGTCCCTATGCCGAAGCCGTCAAAGCCAGGCTTAAAGAGATTTCTGGGGATGAAGTACTCCACGCCGAGCAGTTGAGAGATCGCATCGTAACCCTCGGTGGCAACCCTACCATGGCAGTATCCGAAAAAGATCTGAAGCCCGCCAGTAAACTCGACGAAATCTTAGCCATAAATATTCAAGAAGAGAAAGAGGCCATCGCGGCTTATACCAAAATTTTAGAGACCATTTCTGTTGAGAATGTGATCTTGCATCGCACCATTGAAGATATCATTCGTGATGAACAAGAGCATTTAGAAGAACTCGAAAATCTCCAGCCTTAATTTTTCTACTATTTTAGATCAAAAAAAAGCCGCACCCCAAAAGCGTGCGGCTT
>JAJFLL010000259.1 GCA_021772695.1 Deltaproteobacteria bacterium | reverse complement strand
GCAATCATTCTGATATGGGGTCTAGCTCCAACCTCGCTATGGTCGGCAAGTAACGATGACAATCAGGGGTGGGAAAATCTAAGAACAGTCATCCAATTACCAGAAGAGGAAGACAAACCAGACACCAATCTACAAAAAATTGCCGCCAATTCTAATGTCTTGACGAGTTTAGAATCTATTGATTGCGACCCCACGCCCGGCGCCTCCAACCACAATTGTCAGCTAAACAATCTTCAAATTCAGTCCGTGAGCTCTAGGTTTCACAACATAATCGAAGCCCATAGTTTTATTCTTCTAGAGAGCAATAATGTAAAACTAAGGATAGAGTGTAATGAGAGTCTTTGCCCCATGGCTTACCCCGCCATCAGTCAATGTGCCAATATGGCCATGCAAGTTAAACTCTCCGGACAAAAAATGAACATCACCTTTTCTATGGATGCCGGATATAAGGCAGAAAATATCAGCAATAGAATTAAAAACGGCCAACAGGCAACTCTATCATTGGGAGACCCTCCCCTGCAGACCTTCGCCTGCTGGCTCCCCAAGTAAATTCGGAACATCCTAATTTATTGTGAAATACGATTTATCCTGAGAAGTGTTAACGCACCAAATGACTTAAATACGTGAAATTATAAAATACTGAGACAAAAAAAAGGAGGTTTGACCTTCGAAAACATCGCTTCGAAAATCAAACCTCCGTCCTAAGAACCTCGAACAAACGAAACCAATGGTTCGATTATTTTGCCGGCTGTGGTTCCACAGAAATGGCCGTCGATTCGGTATAGGTGGCGGCCACTAAGTCGCCCTTTTTAAGCCCTTGCAACCGACTCGGGTCCTGAACCTTAACTTGAACAGTGTTTCCTTCAGGCCCTTTGAGTTTGACGGTCTGCTTGGCCTGGTCCACATGCACCACCTCGGCGCTTATCTCCAAAACTTTAGCCTCACCAATGCGGGGCTTCTGCCCTGGCGATGCCTTGTCCATGGCCATGCCCGCACCGGCACTGGGCTTTTCACCCTTTTTTGCCTTAGCGAGGGTGAGTGCCAAGCTTTCACTGGTTCGCAGTACCACTAGGTCCCCTTCTTTGATCTGACTGAAATTTTTGACCTGATTGGGATCGACCTGAATCTTATGGCGTTCCCCTAAATCGTTGAGCAGGGTCAAGGTATGGGTTGCGGAATCGATCCCCACTACCTTGGCAGACCAAGTATTGTATTCGGTGGCAGAGGCCTCTTTCTTCGTCGCGGTATCCCCGGCATGCAAGCCCAGGGGAAGCACGAGCAAGGCGGCCAGCACCAAAATGTTAAAATATCTCATGATTACCTCCAGTTAAAATATACTGTAGAAATGTTTAAATGATGTAATTCCATAGGATAAAAGGTTCTGAGAATTAGACAACCTTTTATTTAAGGCCATTATTGAGGGTCAAGGACGAGCTGCTAAACCCTACTTTTTGGCAACACGAGCCATGAAAAAAGATAAGGCATGATTAAAGGTTAAAAAAAACCGCCTCATCGTCATGAGGCGGTTTTAATTTGAGATTCACAAAATACGATTCTTCAAAAATTATCTTAATCTAATATTACCCGTCAAATCCCCGTAGGTTAAATCGATGATGCTAAAGGGAGGTCCGTGAGGCCCCATGGTGTCGATCAAAGAATCGCAACTCACCGGCGCACCGAAGGCCACGGGCGGAAAGACAAAAGGTAAAGAAACCTGGTCGTAGTCACCATGATACCAGCTTCCACCCTCATTTAATTTGAAGGCGATTAAGGCCCAGTCCCCGACCTCGGGGTATTTATTTGGCGCTTCAGGCGCGAATAGTTTGGGAAACATGGCATCGCTTTCAGAAAATCCCTTTACCTTTTTGACGATCCCGGCCACGGCATAGAAACCTTCATAGGCAGCCCCACCTGGAGAAACCCCATCTTCAGAAAATTCTTCAAAAAGACATTGGAGTTCTACCTTCATCTTTCGCCCTTCATGGTTGAGATAGGCGACACCTCTTCCATCATTTTGCCCAAATTCCACATAGCCCATAGAAATGGTCCGATCACCCGAGAAGTCCAAGCCGGCAAAACTAAAATCCACATCGTAATACCCGTATCCCAACAAAACAGTGGGATGGGTGGCATAGGCCTTGGTGGTATTGAAAGATGAAAAGGATATAAATAAGGCGCTGATAAACACCGCCATGGTTACCCGAAACAGAATTGTGGATTTCATGTTTGCCCCTGATCCCTACCCCGGTGGGGATAGATTTAAGATTGAAAGATATCGCATTTTTTTGTGAGAAGAAATTGTAACCATTTTTTAAGATGGGTAAAAGGCGATTTTTTTTCAAATAAGTAATAGAATGAAAAAATATGGTTTATTTTCAAATAATTACGCTAATGTAAAAGAATTTTTTTTTTGAAAATCTGGCAAATTTATCGAGGATCTGGTCGTATTTGTGGTTCAATCGTCAATTTAGGCTACCATTTTACATGGTGATTTTAGAGATTTGACTAAATATTTATTTTTTCTCGACCAAATAAAAGAGTGACCCCTGAAAGTTCCGGGCCCACTTGCGACCTCGAAAGTCCAAGGATTAAAATGAAAACTCCTCAAGGTTCCTAAAAAAATTGGCCCCAGGTAACTTGAACGAAGGTGCGGTTTTTACCCAATATCCATAATATTTAAAGATTCGAAATTAAGTTAATAAATTCCGGAATTTCTCCTATAATTTGCCGATAAGTGTTGTAGTCCTCATGGCTAAAGGAAAAACTCCCTATGACTATAAAACACCTTTCTAAGCCCCTGTTTTATCTTTCCTGGGTACTTGCCTTGGCCTCAGGGGCTTGTGTGGGGGCTGGCGGAGGCGCTGGCGTACCGGGAGAGCTGGGAGTACCGGAAGTCTTAGAAAACTTGGGGGGGCAAGGGGCCACGCAAGCCCCGCTCGAAAGCAGCGGTACTGCGGGTACGCCTGAACGACCGGGTCAGACCGCTTCCATCATTCCCCAAGACCTACAAATTTTAAGCATTCCGATTAAGGAAGATCCTTGTCGGCCCAAGGCAGAAGATTCCCTAGAATTCGAACAGCAAGACAATGTTGAAGAAAACGCAGAAGAAGCGCAAGATCCAGAAGAAGAGTTGGCTGATGCCCAGGATAACTGGCAGCAGCCTTGTTTAAACTCTAAGGATTATCGGCCAAATGTTGAAGTTCGCACCAATCAACCAGCTCAGGAGTGGGCCAATCCTCAGGATTTACGAGAAGACCTTCACTGGGACCGCGAAGCGGATCTCTTCGAATAGCCTTCCCCTCCCCCCTTGCCGTAGTGCGGCGAAATCTTATATTGATCAAATTTGGCGTAAAGGGTGGTGCGGCTTAATTTAAGCGCCTTGGCCACTCGCACTTTATTCCCATTGTATCGATCCATTGCAGCCACAATAGTGCGCTTTTCAGTTTCACTAAGGATTTTATCCATACCCCCGCGAAAATCTAAGGGGCGAGATTGGGCAACGGCTTCACGAATATGAGGCGAAAGATTTTCGAGCACAATTTTAGAAATTCCGATGGCGAACCAACGTTGTACTTCATTTTGTAGCTCCCGAATGTTTCCCGGCCAAGAATAATCCATGAGGGCACTGAGGGTTTCACGAGTCAAGGTTGGAACCTTTCGTTGAGACTCATCACATGCGACTTTTAAAAAATGTTGGATCAACAAGGGAATATCATCCCGGCGTTCTCTTAAAGGTGGCACCGTAATCTTCAGCACATTAAGTCGAAAAAAGAGGTCTTGGCGAAAGCGGCCGGCTTCGACCAATTGACCAAGATTTTTATGTGAAGCGGCCAATACCCGCACATCGACTTTGATGTAATCACGGCCTCCCACCTTGCGCACTTCTCCTTCTTGCAAGACCCGTAAAAGTTTAGCTTGCATAGCCAGTGACATGTCGCCCACTTCGTCTAGAAACAGAGTTCCCCGATGGGCCAATTGGAATAACCCGAGCTTTTCTCTGTCTGCCCCCGTGAAAGCGCCTTTAACATGCCCGAATAATTCCGATTCCATTAAAGTTTCGGCAATGGCGGAACAGTTCTCAGTCACAAAAGGAAAATCTTTGCGCTGGCTATTGAAATGAATGGCCTGAGCCACCAGTTCCTTACCGGTTCCTGATTCACCCCAGATGGTGACATTTGCATCAACGTCAATCAGGCGGTCAAGATTTTGTAACATTTTTTGGGTAGCTCCTGATTCGCCGATGATATGTTGATAGGTATAGCGTAGGGAGTATTCTTGGTTTTGCCGTTTAAAATTTTCTCGTAAAACGGCAAGGTCGACGGTTTTTTGCTGCAACTCACTCTCTAATTTATCATTGAGGTTTTCGATGGTCGACTTGGCGTTTTCTAATTCAATAATGCGATCTTGATTTTGCCGAAAGAGCCTGGCGTGTTCTAAGACTAAGGAGGCCTGATCAGCGAGGGCCTGAATCAATGGAAG
>JAJFLL010000258.1 GCA_021772695.1 Deltaproteobacteria bacterium | reverse complement strand
ATTGGAGGGTAAACCCCTTGGTCGGAACCTTGCACCTGATGCCCTGCCTGCTGCAACATACCGGCTAATGAGGCCATTCCAGTGCCGCCAATGCCCATCAAATGAATCTTCATGGCGCTGCCCTTGGCATAATTTTTGGTGATTGTCACGGGTGAAGCCCCAATTGTTCGATAATGCGATCGTGGATTAAGGGACGGAATTCCTTAATGGCTTTGTTCCTACGATTTGGGTGGACCCGGTTGGTCAACAGGATGAGATATTTTCGGTCCTGGGGATCGAGCCAGAGACTGCAACCGGTAAAAGCCAGATGCCCAAAAGAATGTTTTCCAAAATATTGCCCTGCCTGGCTCTTGGAGGAACTGGGAGTATCCCAACCCAATTTGGGGTGAACCTGCGGACCGATAAAGGCCTGTAGGCCGGGCTCTTCCCAAATTCTCCAGATGCCATGAATTATTTTTTCCACATCGTTTGCCGTTGCGAACAGTCCTGCATGTCCGGCCACGCCCGCCAAGGGGTAAGCGTTGTCATCATGGACCTCGCCCCGCAATCGCTTACCTCGCCAATCCCCTTCTTCGGTTGCTGCGATCACTTCGGCAGATACTCCCCGTTTCAATGGATTAAACCCAGATTGATGAAGGTCCCAGAGCGGAACCAATCTTTGCTCGTAGAGGGAGTCCAAACTTTGCTCCTCAAGACCTTCGAGCAAAAACCCCAAAAGGAGAAAACCCAAATCACTGTAACAACGACGATCGCCCGGTGGGGCTTCCAAGGGAACTTCATTGATCCGGGCTATATACCGGGTTTGCACTTTTTCCCGGGAGGCATGGCCTTGCTTGAATTCCTCATACAAAGGCAGCCAATCTGGCAGACCACTGGTGTGTTCCAATAAATGCCTTACCGTAATGGCTTCACCGCGATTAAATCCAGGCAGATACTGCCTTACCGGTGCTTCTAACAACAGGTTTCCCGTTTGAACCGCACGGAACGCCAATACGGTGGTCACCAAGGGTTTGGTCAGGGAGGCCACATCAAACCAGGTACCAGGACCCACCGCCGCCTCGCCGGGATCCCAAGAAAGATGTCCGTAAAAACCTTCGAATTTTCGGGTTAAGTCTTGGCCGGCCAAGACCTGAGCACCAGAAAAGATCCTTTCTTGAAGTGCCCGCTGAAAGGTTTCATCGATGGTAAGGCTCGAATGCATGGATCAGGCTTCTGCCAATGCCCCTTCTATAAATTCGACCCAACCATCAGTGGCGTTGAGTCGCACCTTTAATCCCAAGGGTATGGTTAAGGAATCATCCACATGCCCTGAGGGAAAACCGAAAAGTATCGGCACCTGCAAATCACCCAAGACGTCTTGCAACATGGCTTGAATGACCTCAGGTTCATCATGAGCGTCTTTTAGGGTGCCGAATACGATTCCTCGGACTCCGGAAAAAACTCCGGCCAATCGCAAATGGGTCAACATGCGGTCTAGGGAGTAGAGGATTTCACCCACATCTTCTAGGTAGAGAATGCTGCCCTCGGTTTGGAGTCGATAAGGGGTACCCATGGAACAGGTTACCAAGGATAAACAACCACCCACTAAAGGTCCGACGGCTTCGCCGGGATGCAGACAACAAGCCGATTCCGGGGAGATTTTTCCCAAGGGCCTGGGGTCTTGCAAGGCCTGCAACAACGAGTTCTCGCCGGCGGATGCCATACGATCCCCAATATCCTTTGCCACCACGGGACCATGGAAGGTGACCCATCTCCATCGTTGCCGGGCATAAATTAATAAAGAGGATAAATCGGAATAACCCAAAATAATTTTTATTTGTGGTGGCGGTTCTATGGAATCAAGCATGGGCAAGAGGCGTTGAGAACCGTATCCGCCGCGTGCGACAAATATGGCCTTGACCTCAGGATCGTGGAGGACTTGAGATAATTCTTCAAATCTGCGTTCATCCGACCCGGCCAAATAGCGCTTGCGGGAAAAAATATCTTCCCGGTACTGAATTTTAAATCCCCAACCTTCAATACGACGCACCCCCCGAAGCATGGCCTCCTGGTCAAAAGGACTGGAAGGTGCAATAACCGCCACGGTTTCCCCTGCCTTTAAGGGAGGGGGCTTGATCAAGGCATCAGACTTCATAAGTCCTTCATACCTTGCCCGGATTGACGAGGCAAGAATTGGGGGAATAGGTTACAAAATATTGATGAAATGTTAGGATCTTTCCATGAAATCATACCTGGCACTCACTTTTTCCAATGATTTTGGCAATACCCCAATCCTAAAGGAATGGAAGATCCGTGAGGGTAAAACCGTCGCCGTAGGAGATTCGCTATTTCTCTTCGGGGAGGGTTCCCAACAGAAGGATTTTAAGTCCCTAGCTTCCGGGATATTCAAGGCCTATTTATGGCGGGAAGGCGAAGCGTTGACCCACGGAGAAATGATCGCTGTCCTCGAAGTAGAAGAAACCGAGGCCAAGCGCTGCGAAGCGGCCGGTTTTGGATTGACCCTGAGCCCTGAAGAGGCCAAGGGGGGTATGAGTTACGCCGAGGCGGCGAGTATTCGACTGCCTCCAAAAAGTAAGGCATAATGAAACCACGTTGGCTAAAATCTCGAATTCCTTCGGGGAAAAATTACCGACAACTCAAGGGGCTACTTCAGGAACTGCGATTGAATACGGTTTGTGAGGAAGCCCGATGTCCCAATATTGCCGATTGTTGGGAACGGCAAACGGCCACTATCATGATCATGGGCGATATCTGTACTCGTAGTTGCGGATTTTGCGCGGTCCATACGGGGCGCCCCCAAGCCTTAGACACCCAAGAACCCGAGCATGTGGCCCAAGCAGTGGCCAGATTAAATTTACGCTATGTGGTCTTAACTTCCGTTGACCGAGATGACCTGGACGATGGCGGTTCGGCACACTTTGCCCAAACCATTTCCGCGGTGAGGCAGGCTTGCCCCCAAACCAAAATTGAGGTCCTCATTCCCGATTTTCGTGGCGACGAAGCCGCCCTCTCCCGGGTTTTTTTGGCACGCCCCGATGTATTAAATCATAATTTAGAAACGGTGCCGTCCTTGCAAAAACAAGTGCGACCGCAGGCACAATACGATCGTTCCCTCAAGGTCTTGCGCATGGCTGCCGAGGCCGGCCTGATTGCAAAAAGTGGATTGATGCTAGGTTTGGGTGAGCAGAGCGAAGAACTATTGCAAACTTTAAGGGATCTTAGAAACCGGGGGCGGGTAGAACTATTGACTCTGGGACAATACTTGCGCCCAACCCCCAATCATTTGGAGGTAGAACGTTATTATTCCCCCGAAGAATTTGAAAATCTAAAAACCTACGCCATGACCCTTGGTTTTTCTAATGTGAATAGTGGACCGTTGGTGCGGTCTTCCTATCATGCCGATGAAGCCGTAGATGCAGTTAAAGGCGAAAAGGGCTCTGCAGCTTTACCCAAACAGACTGTAAAGATTATTGAGGGCATGGGCCAAGAAACATAAGGCTAAATTGTTTTTCCATAGCCGTAACCCCCCTAGAAAAAGTCCCAACATAAAATAATACAATAAATACCATGGATTCATATGGGCCAATGCGAAAAAAAATGCTGTCAGGAAGAGCGTTTGCCGCTGGGAAAAACGGAACTCAAACATACCGAAGAGAAACCCTCGAAAGAAAAACTCTTCACAAAAGGCCGGGATCAACACCAACGAAATAACCTGAATCACCCCTTGTCTCCACGACTTGCGAGCCATCAACTCTTCATAAAAACTTTCGATGGCCTCGGGCAGCGGAAACACCTGGTTTTGCAAGTGAACCATTAATTCAATCAGTGCAATGATCACGGCGGTAAATAAAATGGTCAGTAAAATTTCGGACCAATTGGGTTGGTAATATGGAAAATAAACATTTACGGGCAGCTTGATGATGACGGCATATAAAAATGCGGGCAGAAAAAGCAGGCCGGCTTGATTGAGGATAATGCCCCAGGACCCATATCGCAGTTGGAGAAAACCCCCGACAGATAGGTAGAGGGCTAGGACTACACAAAAGATCAAAAAGCCATGGGAGGCACGAGAAGAATTGGACATGATTTACCGCTGGTCCACAAAGGGCGTGACAGGATTCCTATATCTGCTAGAGGAAGAAGTCTTTAAAAAATTACCATTTGAGGGTGATCATGGCAAAAAAATCCACAACCAAGAAAAATAAAGACTCCGCTATTTTACGTCTGGGAATTCCCAAAGGCAGTTTACAAGATGCCACTTTACGTCTGTTTCAGAAAGCAGGTTTTAAAATTACCCTGGGTTCCCGGGCCTATGTGCCAAGCATCGACGATCCTGAGATTTCCGGATTATTGATTCGTTCTCAAGAGATGGCCCGCTATGTCGAAGACGAAGTGCTCGATGTGGGAATTTGTGGTCGCGATTGGGTCTTAGAAAACAACGCCAAGGTAGTAGAAATTTGCGAATTGCGTTATTCCAAGGCGACCAACCGTCCGATTCGCTGGGTCGTGGCCGTACCCAATGATTCAAAAATTACCTCCATTAAACATTTAAAAGGAAAACGCATCGCTACGGAACTGGTCGGTTTTACCCAACGTTTTTTAAAAAAACAGGGCATTAAAGCCGAAGTGGAATTTTCTTGGGGCGCCACTGAAGTCAAACCTCCAGTGTTGGCCGATGCCATCGTCGAACTGACCGAGACGGGCAGTAGCCTAAAGGCCAATAACCTGCGCATCGTCGATACCATCCTAGAGTCGGTAACCGTATTGGTAGCCAGTAAAAAGGCCTTTAAAAATACCTGGAAGCGCCAGAAAATAGAAAATATTGCCATGCTGTTGCAAGGCGCCATCATGGCGGAAGATAAGGTGGGGTTGAAGATGAACGTGCCCCAACAAAAACTCAGCACCGTACTGGCGAAATTACCGGCATTGCACGCCCCAACCATCTCGGCCTTGACCAATCAAGAATGGGCCAGTGTGGAAGTGATCCTCGATGAAAAAGTAGTTCGCGATATCATCCCTGAGATCAAACGCGCCGGCGCCTCGGGCATCGTGGAATACCCCCTCAATAAAGTCATCCCCTAGCAAGCCGGGCAAACTTTGCCCAGTGGGCTTTAGCCGAACCGGCGCGGTAGTCCTCCAACGCCCTTGCTAGCGCAAAAAAAAAGCCTCGGTTTCCCGAGGCCTGTAAAGGAGGATCGCTAATTACAGTATAGTTATCGACTCCAACCAAAACCCGTTGCTATTTTTTTGTGGTCAAGACTCATCTTTTTGATTGGGTAGTTTACACCTCAATATGAATTGAAAATTTCAATAGTAATTACAATATCTTAAGAATGCCGCCCCTGTGTGGACGCCACCCAGAAGTTTTTTCATATTTAAGATTGTTTTGAAAAGGGAACGGGATTGCCAAAATAGAGACCCACCAAGGAACAAGAAAATCCAAAAAAAAAGCCTCGGTTTCCCGAGGCTTGTAAAGGAGGATCGCTAAATTATTTCTATTAAAATTATCGGCCACCTTGGGCTCCGGTTGCGCACCTTTTCGATTCGCCCGGCCACTTTCATTTAACTATTTAAAATTATTCTACTTCTTCAAGAACGGTGATGTCAGGCAGGTTGACGGAAAATTGCCACTTGGGCTTATCTTCACGTTTCACCACATGAATGGCATCGTAGGGACAGGCCACTTCGCAATTGCGACAAGCGATACATGTGGCTTCGTTGACGAGAATGGTGGTGGCGATTTGGGGATTTGCGGTCCCTGGAGCTACCAGCGAGAGACAATTGGGAATGGGGCAAACGTGCACGCAATATTCGCAGCCCACACAGCTGTCTATATCGACCACGGCCACTGATTTGGGCCGCTTTTTGAGTTTTATTTTGGCGTACTCCGATGCAGGTGGATTGGCCGCAGACAAAACTTCAAGGCCTTCCGCTTCAGGTGGCAACACATAGTCGTAAGAGTAGGCCTCTTGATCTATGGGGGCCGGGGATTTTTCTTCAGGTTCATTCATCAAAATGCCTCATCATTTTAACGGCTTTCCCACCTACTGGCTAGGGGCCCCTATGTCAAGCTGACAGAGGTGGTCTACCGTTGTCGTTGGAGGGCAATGGGTTTGAGTTGAATGCCTGTATGGCAACGATATTCTTGGTTCCGATGGGCAGGAATATCTACCTTGGGAATTTGTGGCGGCCGAAACACACTCTTCTGAAAGGGACTGCGCCATTTTCCGTCCCGGGTTTTGGCGTAATATTGAAAGGTGATTTCTTTGGCGAAAAAAAACATGGGCGGCACCAGGAGGGTATTCGGCAAATTTTCGGTAAACCCTGCAAAAAAGAACCGAAATTGATCCTTGGCCAGGGGGTAATTGGTGAGCAGAGTTGCAGGTTGTTTCATCTCGTCGAATTGATAAGTGACACTCAATAAAATTGGCCCCTCCCCTTCAAGTTCAGGAGGGCGCTCTACTCCACCTACCAAGTGGATCCACTGACAGGCGGGTCCGTAGCTATAGGCCAACAAATTTACGGGGAATAAGGTCACGATAAGGCCAAAAATCAGAAAAAATCTGGTCATGGGGTCATCTTAACCAAATCTACCCGGGGCCCCAAGAGAAAGCCGTCCTTCCAAGCTCCCCTTGCCCCCTTATCCTAAATTTGTTAGCGCCCAGGCCTTTCCCTTGGCATCCGAAGGAGGCTCCATGCCCACACTAAAAGAATGTCTTGCCGAAGTGATCGGCACCTTTATCTTGATCTTCATCGGCAATATGGCCGTCGCCATGGCCGTCAACACCGGGGCTATGACCCTCTGGGGGGTGGCCATGCTCTGGGGTCTGGCCGTAGTGCTAGCTGTCTACGCCGTGGGCCCCATCTCAGGAGCTCATTTGAACCCAGCCGTAACCATTTCCATGGCACTGTACCGAGGGCTTTCTTGGAAAAAGGTACTCCCTTACATCGGCAGCCAAATCTTGGGCGCTTTTTTGGCCTCGGCCCTCATTTGGTTGCTCTGGAGCGGTTTTTGGCTTCCCTTAGCCGACAAGTTGGGGGTGGCCATGGGAGCGGCTGGCAGTCAAAAAATCATGATGATCTTCAGTTGTTTTTATCCCAATCCCGGCATCATCGGTACCGATGCGGCCGCCTGGGCCAAGGTCTCCACCCTAACCGCCTTCGGCGTTGAAGTGGTCATCACCGGAATTTTGGTTTTTATGATTTTGGCTTTAACGGAGGACCGTCATGAAGGGGCGCCGAAATCCAATTTAGTTCCATGGTTCGTCGGCCTCATTGTAGCCGCCATGGTGGGCATTGCGGCTCCACTGACCATGGCTGCCATGAATCCCGCGAGGGACCTTGGCCCACGTATCTTCAGTTATCTGATCGGCTTTAAAGAAATGGCCTTCCCCGGTCCGCGAGGAAATGAATGGTGGTTATTCATATTAGCCCCCATCTGTGGTGGAATATTAGGCGGATTGGTCTATGAAACCCTAGTGAGACCACTATTCGGCAAGGTGGATTTAAAAGTCGATCAAGGTATCGATTTAAGTGACGGCGGAACCAATCTTAGGGCCGAAGTCCAAACCTCTGAGTAAGCGTCATTCGTATTATCCCCATGAACAAAAAATCGAACCATTTGGAACGTCAAACCTGGATCGAGAACAAAAAATTGGCCATCAAGGCCATTAGTTATATTTACGATTTATGGGTGGATCGGTCCGTAGAACTCTTGCTCTTTCGACGTCGCTTGGTCTCGCAAGGACCGGTGGGAATTTTAAAGAGTCATCAATATGGTCGCCAAATCTCCCAAAGAAATTTTGGTATCTCCGATACACTACCCATCATTGAATCCCTCTCAGCACTTGAACTTTGCCCATCGAGAATCGACATCGGCACTTTAGTATTGGAGTGGATGGATGCCGATCAAAAAAAATTCTCTCTACAAGAGTTTTTAAAATCACGGTTAAAGAATCACCTAAGTCCAAAGAAAAATCCATTTCATCCCAGGGATGTGGTCCTCTATGGATTTGGCCGGATCGGAAGAATCATGGCCCGCATCTTGGTTAACGAAGAGGGCGGAGGCGATGCCTTAAGACTTCGTGGTGTGGTATGCCGTGGTGAAATTAATTTGACCAAGCGGGCCAATCTACTTCGACGGGACTCGGTTCATGGTTCCTTTAGCGGCAATATTAGTGTGGATGAAGCCAATCAGTGTTTGATTGCCAACGGTTCGCAAATTCAATTTATTTCCGCCAATAGTCCGCCCCAAGTGGATTATGAATCCTTTGATATTCACAATGCCTTAATCATCGACAATACCGGGGTATGGCGAGACCGTGCCGGCCTGGAACAACATCTCAAGGCCAAGGGAGCCGACCGGGTGCTATTGACGGCCCCGGGCAAGGGGGATGTCCCCAATTTGGTATATGGGGTCAATACCAAGGTTTACACTTCCAATGAACGTATCTTTTCTGCGGCTAGCTGTACCACCAATGCCATTGTTCCACCGCTCAAGGTGCTGCATGATCAATTTCACATCGAATACGCCCATGTGGAAACGGTCCATTCCTCTACCAACGACCAAAACCTCCTAGATAATTTTCACCCAAAAAAACGCCGCGGCCGCTCAGCACCTCTTAATATGGTTCTGACCGAAACTGGGGCGGCCAGTGCCATCGCCAAGGCCCTTCCCGAGTTAACGGGTAAAATTACCGGAAACGCCGTTAGAGTACCGACGCCTAATGTATCTTTGGCCATATTGAATTTGGAGTTGGGACAAAAAGTCACCCGGGAGGAAATCAATGAGGCGCTGCGACTCTCCTCATTACATGGTCCCCTGGTGGCCCAAATTGATTATACCCGCGACGAAGAAGTGGTCTCTACCGACATGGTCGGTAATCCTCACCCCGCCATCATCGACTCCCTAGCCACCCAAGCCCACGAAAATCGCGCCACCGTATATGTTTGGTATGACAATGAATACGGTTATGCCATGCAAGTGGCCCGACTTGCCCGTATTATCTGCGGCGTGGAACGACTCCGTTACTATTAAAAAAAACCGCCCAAGCCATAACTGACTTGCGCGGTTATGAAACTCCCCCGTTCCCGGGAAAAATAAACTTTTCTATATTAATTGGGCTTGGCTTTATGCCCCCAATGGCCACGGATACCTACCGAGAAGGCATTGACGGAAGTGCCGACAAAGGACCCGGCCCCAGTGGGGTTTCCGCTACCGTCATCGGTAACGGTATTTTGAAATTCGTGGATATAAGCCAAATCGAAGCCGATATGTTCCGTAAGATCCAAGCTAAGCCCCGTGGTCAAGTGATGCTCGATCACCGTGGGAATTAGCAGATTTCGGAAGGTATTCGATGGGGTAATGGGAGAATTTCCGTAGTTATAGCCCAAGCGCAGTGTAAGGGGAAAATTGAGTTTGGGCAAAAAGTTGTATTGGAATCCTGCAGCCAACGTATATTGGTCACGCCATTGCAGACCACCCTGCCCCAAGCTCGTTCCGATGAAGCCCGAGGACCAATCGAGATACCTAAAATCGGCCAAAATTAAAGCACCTTCCATGGGAGTCACCGCCACACCCACGTGTACTTGTTGGGGCAAATCGAGACCGGTAGGCAACAAGTCGGCATATCGAGTGAACTGCTGCATGTAGCTGCGGGTCACATACATGAGCCCGATGGATAACATATCGATGGGGGTATAAATGACGCCAATACGACCGCCAATACCCAGGGCGCTATCAAAGCGGCTGTCACCACCGGTTTCAGGGAAACCAAGTTGCAGTGTGGCGCTGTCAGAATGAAAGAAGGCATAGTTAATGTCGACGGCACCCCCGACCTTTATTTTATCGTTAATCTTAAAGGAGAATCCGGGCAGAATTTTAATATTTCCGTAACGTCCCGAACGGTCGTAATTATTTCCTGTAATGGCATTATTGAATCGAGAGACGGGAAATTCCACCTGAAACCCAGCACTGGGAATAGCGCCTACTCCTAAACTCAAACGGTCGGAGCCAAATGCCTTGAATACCATACTGCCCGCAGGAATAAAGGCAGCATCGTCGACGCCCGCCGCAGTGATCGCTGTGGGGTTACCCGCAGGGGCCAGAGAAGATCCCATCAAGTTACTGGGAAAGGCCGTGGTAAAGGATAAATCCGCTTGGTAATCCAAACCCACCATGCCGGCTGGATTGATATACAGAGCGTTTGAGCTCTGCGGCTTCGCCACACCCGCGCCACCTAAACCTAAACTGATAGGTCCGGTACTGATGACTTGAAGACCGTTACTGGCGTGGGCCAGGCCCCCGCTGAGTAACAGAACCAAAGTAGCAAAGGAACTCAATAAGGTAGGAATGATTTTATTAACGATCACATTCATGATTACCTCCCAGGTTGGCTATTTATAACCTATCTTTAAAAGAAGGACAAAATTTTAGTACGATTTATTTTATTATTTTTGACGCGGTGGGTTGAGATTTTTTATTTGACTTTTTTGATTTTGATTTTTTTATTTTAAATAATTTTCTTTTTTTGGCATCGGCCAGCAATCGATTTCTGTCGGAATACCGATAACCTTTTGTCGATGATACCGCGCTACCGGCGGCGTCGACCGTTGCATCGTCTACCAATTTCATATCCCGCAGTACCAAACCCATTTGGTAGGCCCCCTTAACCGGAACTACCTTGGGTCCAAAAGCCTGGATCTCAAGAGGGTTAGAGTTATTTTCCAAATGAATAAAAATTTTTTCCACCTTCCCCGAAACGTTTCCCATTTGTTCGACGAGACGTTGGATTTGATCTCGATCCTCGGCAGGCACTCCCCCTTCCTTTAAAATATTCTCTAATTCACCTCCGTTTAAATCACCGTCTAAAATTCTGGCATACAGCGACAAGGCGATGGGATCCTTTTCAGTATCGTCACCGAATAAATATTCGGTTGCACTTAATCGATTTAGGCGAGCGGTTAAAAGTGCGATAACCTTGAAACCTAATTGTTCCCAGAGCCGGCCTGGCTTGAAATCCATGAGAGTTCCCAGCCAATCCTTAAAAATAATCCCGTCTTGTTCGACCCCGTCCCGC
>JAJFLL010000257.1 GCA_021772695.1 Deltaproteobacteria bacterium | reverse complement strand
CAGGCTGAATCGAGGACCAGCCAACCCGAATTCACAGATCCGCTGCGCGATGAAGCGGCAGCAGCCTTTTTGCTGGAAAATGATCCGGGTCGATTTGAACAAGGCCTAAGAAACTTTATCGATAGCCAGGACCTACCCATTGCGGTGGCTTGGGTCAGATTGACAAAAGGCCTCGGCGAAATCTTCATGGTCAATCAAAGATTCACCGAAAAGTTTGGATTTAATTCCGAGGCCATGCAAAATTTTCCACTTCGTGATCTGTTTCACAGCCAGGATGCGATCCGGGTTGTTCCGATGATTCCACTGCGCATGGGTTCCGGATATTTCCCACCCATGCCCATGAGATTGCGACACCAAAGTGGGGATTGGGTACGAGTCGTGGGTTCCGGCGTCTACAGAAAAGTCTTCGGTCGAAATCTTGCCTTCGGTTATTTTCGAGATGCTCCTGCAGAAAATGATGCCAATTTGGAACCGGCGCCCATGCTGGAGATGCTACGGGAATCTCGAAAAAGGGTGAAACCCAATAGGCAAGGTGTCGTCGATTTAAAATCCCTGGTGGAAATGAATTTACAAATGGCCATGCCCAATGCGGGAATTATTTCTCAATTGCGTGCCAATGACCTGCGATTGAGGATCACCGGCCATACCTCAAGAGGTATTTTAGAGAGACAAACGGATCCTTGGCTCAGGTTTTTAAACATGCTGGATCGCAGAGAAGCCTTTCCAGTAGGTCGTCGTTTAGAAATTGAAGTACCTGAAGGAGAGGGCCGGGTTGGCGAGGAGTTGATTTTAATTCGAGGCGCTGAGGAATTTCACTCTTTGGGTCAACCAGCAAAAACACCTCCACCCGACATTTCTGATGCAAGCAGTACCGGTAGTGGGCCTTCGCTTTTCCCGGCAAGCTCGCAGGGGAGCTTAGGATTGACTAGTACTTCATTGCCGCCTGGGTATAAGCCGCGACCCTCGGGAACCTTGGCGCGGGTTTCTGCAGCCTTAGAGGGTAGAGAATTACCGCTGCCTCGGGAAGGTGGCCAAGAGGAATTCTTTATCCAATTGGGTAGAATGAAATCGGGCATGCAAAAATTGGTTCAGGAACAAGCCTATTGGGGTGGCGACCAAATGCGCTTGGAGTTAAACGCAGAAATGGTGCCAGCAGATTTAATCAAACACCAGGCCCATTTACTTTCCTATTTCAATCATTTGACGGGGACCCAAGTAATTCCGTTAGGCCTTTCGGTAACCTTGGTGTTTCGAACTCCCATGGGAGAGCAATCCTTCCAACTGATTCGACATATCGAAGGCTTTAAATTTAGTGAGGAATAGGCAATGACCAAGTATCTGGTTATTTCCTAAGGAATCGCCTTATTTAACTATTTAAAATCACTTATTATTTTGCGTTTTTTTTCTTTGGAAATGGATTCTGCCATTTCAGGGAGCCCTTCGGGAAATTTCAGGGCTTGAGCTTTGGCAGGGGGCAGGGCATGGAGGGGTGGAGTGGAAAGGAAGGCTTGCCCCCATAAGGAGGCTTGGCTAACATAAGCCCATGATGTTTCTTAGGAATTATTACGTTAATTCAAGCGCCAAGACCGATATCCACATTCTCACCCACGATGTTAAGCGGGCCGTGCGTGAGTCAGAAGTCAAGAATGGTACCTTGGTGGTGCTCGTACCGGGAGCTACGGCGGGTGTGACGCTCTTAGAAGAAGATCCCAAAATTCATGAGGCCTTTCGAGATTGGGTTGAGGCGCAAATTCCGCTTTCGGAAGGGGCCAGACCCAGTCGACGTTCCGGCTCGGGTAGGATATCCGCTCACATCCGGGCCGCCCTAGTTGGGGTCCAATTGTGTATTCCCGTTCAAGATGGCAAACTAATGTCCGGCATGTGGCAAGAGGTAGTACTATTTGATTTTGATGACAAGGTCGGTCGTAGAGAAATAACCATTCAAGTCATTAAAGAGGCGGCCAAGGCTTAAATTTCATGGAAGATTTAAGAAAACCAAAAAGCTTTCAATCATTGTTCGGTGAATTTCATCGCTCCGATTTTACGTCCTTCCGAAACTTTTTTAAATCGGCTGTCTTTGGTTGGATCATCTTTATTTTATTGGTCACCGGGGTTTCATTAATCCTTTCCTTCCATTTAGAGATGCTACCCTCCTCCATACAGGTGGGTAATGTGGCCCCGAAGGATATTAAGGCCGATCGTAACTATGAGATCGTCGATGTTTCGGCTACCGAAGCGAATCGAGAGGCGGCTTTCGGAAGCATTTTGCCGGTTTATGACTTTGATTCCAATGTCATCCAAGAAATTGATTTAAAAATACGAGACACCTTTCGCATGGCCAGAAAACTTCATCAAGAGGGTGAGGGCCCGGAGGCAGTACGCGAGAAATTCGAGGGGGCATTGGGGGTACGACTGACCGATCCCTTGGTGTTAACCTTGGCGCAAGATGGGTTTTCTGAGCATACTCAAAATAACCTGCGCCGCTTAGTCACCTTAGCCATGGATACTCGTGTGGTGGCATCACGCGGGGTGTTGCCTCCTGGAGGCAGCCGAGGCATTACACTAAAAGAGATTCGAAGCCTGCCCCCCGATAATGAAAGCCTGATCACGGACCTTAATGAAGTTCTATC
>JAJFLL010000256.1 GCA_021772695.1 Deltaproteobacteria bacterium | reverse complement strand
GTAGTACTTTTCCGAGCAGCGTTCATTTCTCTTTGGCCTTCGCTCCACCCTCATGATGCCGAATCAGATCAACGAATTCACCGATATCTTTAAAGGAGCGATATACACTGGCGAAGCGCACATAGGCCACATCATCGAGTTCTTTTAATGCGGCCATGAGTTTCTCACCGACCAAGGCGGCGGGGATTTCCTTTTCTCCCATCTCCATGATCTTTCCCTCAATATCGGCGACGGCTTGCTCGATGGATTCTACAGAAACAGGGCGTTTCTCGCAGGCCTTTTGGAAACCGCTAATGACTTTATTGCGATCGTAAGGTTCACGGCGGCCGTCTTTTTTGATGATAAAAGGTAGGGTTTCTTCGATGGTTTCGTAGGTAGTGAAACGCTTCTGACAAATCTCGCATTCACGGCGTCGGCGAATGGAAGCACCATCCCGACCCACCCGAGAGTCGATCACTTTGCTGTCAGGGTGTTGGCAAAAAGGGCACTTCATATGTGGAATTTACCTTTATGATAAAATCAGAGCCCCCTAGGATTAGCTCCGGTAAACGGGAAACTTTTGGCACAGCTCCCTCACCTCTGCCTTGATCTGTGTTTGTAATGCTTCGTTCTTAATATCATTTAATATTTGAACGATCCAATGACCCACCTGTTTCATTTCTGCTTCTTTAAAGCCTCGAGTGGTTAGGGCCGGAGTACCAATTCGAATCCCTGAAGTCACAAAGGGCGAGCGCTGTTCATTGGGCACGGTATTCTTATTTACTGTGAGCCCACCGTTGCCTAATGCCTCTTCTGCGTCTTTTCCGGTGTAATCTTTTTCGGAAAGGTCCATTAATAATAAATGATTATCACTGCCTCCCGACACCAATTTAAAATCGCTTTCACTTAAAACTTTGCAAAGCTCTTGGCAGTTTTGAATCACTTGTTGGCAATACTGCTTGTACTCCGGCTGTAGATCTTCTTGAAAAGCCACGGCCTTTGCCGCGATGACATGCATCAACGGCCCCCCTTGGATGCCGGGGAAAATCTTACTATTCACCTTCTTAGCCCATTCTTCCCGCATCATGATCATGCCTCCACGCGGGCCCCTGAGAGTTTTATGAGTCGTCGTAGTGACAAATTCGCAATGTGGAACGGGGTTTGGATGCAAGCCCGTAGCCACTAACCCGGCGGGATGGGCGATATCAGCCATAATGACCGCACCGACCTCATCGGCAATTTCACGAAAAATAGCAAAGTCGATCTTTCGAGGGTAGGCCGATGCCCCAACCACAATCATTTTAGGCTGGTGTTTTTTGGCAAGGTCTCTCACCTGATCGTAATCGATGGTCTGAGTTTCTGGATGCAATCCGTAACTAGCAACGTTGAAGAGAAAACCGGAAAAATTCACTGGAGAACCGTGGGTCAAGTGACCACCTTCACTTAAACTCATTCCCAACACATGATCCCCGGGTTTTAACACCGCCAGGTAAACGGCCATATTGGCCTGAGACCCGGAGTGAGGTTGAACATTCACTGCCTCACATCCAAAAAGTTTCTTGGCCCGGTCCCGGGCTAAATCCTCTGCAATATCTACATACTCACAACCGCCGTAATAGCGCTTATGGGGATACCCTTCAGCGTATTTATTGGTCAACGCACTACCGGTGGCTTCCAGGACGGCCCGGCTCACATAGTTTTCGCTGGCAATCAATTCCAACTTAAATTCTTGACGGTCGAGCTCTTTTTCAATGGCAGCAAATAATTCGGGATCTTGCTTTTGTAGTTCGCTCACAACCTCTCCTTACTTGAAATTCTTGGTCTCAATTTGCTGTATTTTCTGCAGGCGACGTTCATGGCGGCCTCCGGAAAATTCGGTTTCTAGCCAAGCGTTAACGATATTGAGGGCAACATCATTGTTGAGCACTCTTCCGCCTAGGGCAATGACGTTGGCATCGTTGTGTTCCCGGCTCATTCGGGCCGTAAATTCATCAGTAACCACCGCAGCCCGTACACCCTTAAACTTATTGGCGGTAATTGCCATTCCGATACCGGTGCCACAAACTAAAATGCCTCGATCTACTTCTCCTGTGGAGACCTTTGCAGCCACCTCTTCGGCAAAGTCCGGGTAGTCGACGGAATCTTCAGAGGTTACCCCAATATCGACACAGTCCATATCTTTAGAGCGAAGATGCTTTATGATGGCCTCTTTGAGAGAATAGCCGCCATGGTCAGACGCAATGATTAATTTCATGATCTCGTGGGTCTTTAGAAGGGTTAGGTCAATTGAAGCTATTGGCTTCTTTTTTTGACGTACTCAATGATATCCCTAACGGTAACGATCTTTTCGGCGTCTTCGTCGGGGATCTCCATTTCAAATTCTTCTTCCATGGCCATGACCAACTCGACAATGTCGAGTGAGTCTGCACCCATATCATCGATTAGGGCCGCATCAGGGATGACTTCGTCTTCATTGATTCCCAATTGTTCGGCAATGATTTGGATGATCTTTTTGTCTACGGACATGGAAGCCATCAATCCTCTAGATGTAAAACATCTTTCTTACGATAAAAACCACATTGGATGCACACCCGATGGGGCAATTTTGGAGAAGCACATTGGGGACATGCCCCCACATTTGTGGCCTTAAGCTTATGGGTCGCACGACGCATATCGCGCCTGGACTTGGATTTTTTTCGCCGGGGAACGGGCATGGTAACCTCAAAAAATCTTAAAAAATAACAACTTACGTCTCTGCACCCTCTCGGGAGCCGCATGAAAACAAGGCCAGAGAGGTACTATACCCCCTGCAAGCTTGTCAATTGCCATAATTTCAGTACTTAAACGGCCTCTTGAACGGTAAGGCTGACCCGAGCAATGGGCTGGATCCTCAGGTTTTCCGATAGCTCTTGATAAGATAGTACGGAAAGTTGAGGAAATTCCAATTCTATAATTTTTCGAAAATATCTTCGTATTTCGGCTGTCGTTAATATGACTGGAGGCCTGGCCCCGGGCGGAAAAGGGTGTGAAGCGATCTCTTTACCCACCGCCTCGACAATTTCCTGGGTGGTTTCCGGTTCTAAGGCCAAATAGTTTCCCTTATCGGTGGTGCGAATCGCATTGCGAACCATGTCTTCAATTTCAGGGTCGAGCAAATACACCGCAAGGGTATTGGAATGTCCCGCGTACTTATGAGTGATATAGCGACGAAGTCCGCTGCGAATATGTTCTGTTAAAACCAAGGTATTTCGCTCTACTTCGGCCCACTGGGCCAAAGTCGAAAATATGGTCTTCAGATCACGAATGGCGACCTCTTCTTGGATCAAGCGTTGAAAAATTTCAGACAATTGCAGAACCGTTATAACTTTGGGAACCAACTCTTTGATCAAGGCGGGGTGACTTTTTTCCAGTTCATTTAAAATATTTTGAATTTCCTGCAATCCTAAGAATTCGTGGGCGTGCTTTCTCAAAATATAGGATAAATGCAGAATCAAAAACTCACCGATATCCCACATGCGAAATCCGGCCTGCACGGCAACCTCTTTAAACTGATCGTCGATCCAAGTGACGATGGAACCATCAATGGGATGGATGGTTTCCGTACCCTCGATGTTAAAAAGAGACAATTGCTCTAAGGGTTCTCCCACCAAGATACAATTTTGATAGACTCGGCCTTTGGCCACGGGAACTTCGTTAATATTGATGACGTAGCTCTCGGGCTCCATATCAACATTTTGTCCTCGAACCTGAACCCCGGGGAAATTCACGCCCAATTCGTAATAGAGTCCGTGCCGAAGCAGGGGAA
>JAJFLL010000255.1 GCA_021772695.1 Deltaproteobacteria bacterium | reverse complement strand
TCAATGGCGCGCAACATGGCACTATTGGATTGCAGATCCTTGGACTGCAAAACTCCGTCAGCCAGTAATTCCACCCGAGCCCATTGATAATGTTTCACCAATTCCTTTTGTCTACTCAAGCCACGGGTCACCGCGTGAATGTCATTGCCTTTGACAAATTCCTGATGGAATTGGGTAAAGACTTCCTGCAATAAGTTGGCACGGGCGCCCTTACTGAATCCTGAACTCGGTTTAGTATTGAGAATTTCCCCGAGGAAATTTCCCATGGACTCTAAGGGGCTTTCGGAAGGCTTGGCCGCCGCCGCTTCGGCGAAGGATTCCGCATGAGGATAAAGCGCTTCTGGAATACGAAGATAATGACGATTATGGGTTTCATCCTTGAGGCGCAACCAGGCCTTACCTTCGGTGATTCCTCTTGAGGCTCCTCCGGTGGTTCGTAATCCGGAGCCCGCTGCGGAATCTCCTTTTCCGTCGATAGAACTCATCATCATGACGGGGCTACCCATTTTTTCGCCGCGGGGAATCCCCATCATGGAACCACCCATGACACCGGCCGCACTGGGGACCATGCCCGGCGGAAACATTCCCGGACCCTTACCCAGATTTCCCATCATATTTTTTAGATATTCCAAGGGCGTTTGACCACTAAGTTGATTTCGAGACATCTTGGAGGCATCGGTTAGGATCTTGGTGTCGGCGGAAAGACGGTGTTCCCAAGCGGCAAAGCGCTGACCCAAAACCTGTCGCCCTAAATGAGAACCAATGCCTAAGGCCACATGAGTGCCCAGGGCGTCGACCCAAATATTGCTGCCCGCTTGATGGGGTCTGAGACCTAATTTTTCTTCGGTGAAATGGGCGGTCACTAAGCCAAGGTACCCCGAGGCTTGCCCGGACCAAAACATGGCGCGATGATCGATTTTATTCCACATTGCCGGATTGAGTTCGTTTAGACCACGATAGCGCAACATGCCTTGTCGCCCTAAGAAGCCCACTGATTTGAGCAAGCCGAGGGTGAGACCGGCCGCACCCATGTCTTTTAAGACACTGGAAGCATCCCAAGGCACGGGGCCGTCGAAGGCATGGGTGAGCCCACGACTAGATAGTGAGAAAAATGCGGTCTCGCCGATCAAACCGGTCCCACCGGCGATGGCACGCGCACCGATTCCCCGTGTGAGAGCATTTTCCGTACCCGTTGCCAGTAAGCCCCTGAGGGTGGCCGCTCTCCCTAAGTGAAATACGGGTGAGGCCAAAACCATGGGGGCAATCATTTTGGCGTCGGTGGCTTGATGCAATAGATTGCCGGAAAACCCCTCGATCCGTTGTCCCAGAGTGCCGCCGCCAGTCAGGACCGCGTGCTCGCCTTGGGCCCGTTTGAGGACCTCAGCGGGAACAACACCATCCCCTTGTTCGACTACATAGGCCAATACCTGGCCAGCCAGTAAAGTGTCTTTGGGCTGATAGGTATTCTTTTTTTCCACGGCCCAGAGGACCAAATCGCCCCAATATTCTGTGGGATCGCTGGCTTCACTGATGAAGAGGAATTGTTTAAGCGTCGCAGCGCCTACTTGAGACTCGAGTTGTTTACGATCGGCAGCGGAGAGAGAGTTGAAGGCCTCGGGTAAGGTTTTTCCGTCGGCTTCTATTGAGAACTTTAAAGTCTCTAAAACGCCCGATGGTATGGGAACACCCTCAGGAGTCATCGGCGTAAATGCCATCAGAATCGGCAGCGTTGCCAAACCATGCTGGGCTTGCACTTGCCGTTCCAACCCCTGCAGGGCCTGTTCGGCCAGACGGCTCTTGGAACTATAGGGTCGAAGCAGGTCCATGGCTTCTTGCCATTTTCCTGCGGAACTCAGGCGTTCGGCTGCGGTGAGAATTTCGGGTTTGCTCTGGCCTGCCAAAAGACTCACCCCTGCGGATGAACCATCAAGCCGTTTCATTTCCTGACTCATGTGCCCCCTTCGAAAAGGATAGTCGAGGTTATTTTCGGTATGGATTCGTAACGAATCCAATTCCATTAGGAATTGGACCCGAGATGTATTAAATAAATCTTTTGGAGTAAGTCGCTAAACAGGCTGTGGCTTCATGGGTTGTTTTTTTACCTACTCCTTTTTCTCCTTGGGTTTGGGAACCAACAAAGAGGTTAATAAATCAAAATTACTGACGGAGCCGAAATAATGACTCAATCCGGATTGAGCCTGGTCCCAAGGAATACGGTGAACGCTGCTACCCGTGCGAATTTCCACTTCATTGCCCACGATATCGTATTGGATATTCATTAAACCAAAGACGCTCTCAATTCGCCGCATGGCTGTCGCCCGAATGGCCGCCTGATTCTTGCGATCGGCTACCTCACTCATTTTTGAGGTTAGGAGTCGGTGCAATTCGCTACGGGTGGTTCCGGTATCTTCAATCACTTCATGGATGCTACCGACCGCCTTGGCTCGCTGCGGTGTGTTTTGTGCATCTAGCATCAGCTTGGTCAGCTTGAATTCTTCAGGAGTT
>JAJFLL010000254.1 GCA_021772695.1 Deltaproteobacteria bacterium | reverse complement strand
TCAAATTTTTAAAGCCCTAGTTTTAGAAATCTCCAGTTATGCTCAAGGGCGCGCTCTGATGATGGACTTGGCGGGCGAAGGCCACCTCAAGGCCATTGAATACATTCATCACTTAACCCGAATTCGTCCTCAGGTGGCCATGGATTTACAGCGGTGGATCCAAAGAGAAATTAAATCACCGGCTACCAACGAAAATGCCATTTTGGTTTTTATCATGGCCATTCAAGAGGCCCAAAATACCGAACCGGGCCTCAGAGCTCAAATGCAAAGATCGGGTTATTATACCACCAATGAATTAAATTCTCTGATGGATAGGGGGTCGCAATCTGCGCCGGTCCAACGTGCCTTCGAAGCTTTTTCTGAAGAGGAAATCTTATTAACGGCTAAGGAAATCACCGAAGAAATTCTCGACCCAAAATCAATTTTCACTCCCCAACTCTTGGTCCATACTTTTATCAACCAACGTTTTGCCGAAGATGAAATTTTTGCCCATCAGCCCGAATTGGAATTAGCCTTTTTGCGACAATTGCGGACTGTATTTTCTGATTTGGTCGCATTTGATGAACTCAACGGAAGTGGTCTGATAATTAAGGTGGTGGAGGCCCTCGACGAACAAATTATTCAAAGAGAAAATGCGGTACCAGGGCCGGGGGGCTTAGGTGGTCCTACCTCCCTGTTTTCGACCACCTTGGTGGGAATCGGCACCGGGCTGGCCACCTTATTGGGATCCGTGCAAGCAAAAGCCGGGACCTTTAACTCGAACATGATGCATTGGGAAGGCCAAGCTACGGATGGGGCTTTCCTGTCATGGGACCAAATGGGTTGGTTGATCGCCGCGGGGGCAACAGGAATTGCCGCTCTCGGCTTAATGACTCATAGTATTTATACCCGCTACCGGCTCATGGCCGAGTCCCTAAAGGGAAATCCACGGGCCATCGCAGAAATCAAAAATAAAATTTTTCAGGGTAATAAATGGGCCGAAGCTGCGATGCTCATCCTGTTGCAAACCGATGTGAGATTATTTGAAGATTTTTTCATGACTTTCCCGCTGTTATCCGATGAAGACTTAGAACAATTAAAATCCATTGATCTGAATCCCTTTGCTAGAGCATTTGATCGGAATCCACGGGCCCTCATGGGCTTGCTGCGTCTCAAGGCCATCGGGCACCCAAAGGCTGCTGCGACTTTAGACGCGCTAGACTTAGATTTTTTTCGGCAAATGGTTTTCATAGATGCGGAGGCGGCAAAAGCACTGTATCTGGCAAGCTTGGAAAGGAAGCGTCCACAGGATCTGAATTTTCTCAAAAAATTACCGGTCAAATTTTTAGCCGAGCACGCAAAACTTCATTGGTCCTATGGGGCATTGTTGGGCTTGAAGGCGCGATTTGGATCCATGGAAGCCCCCGACGCTCTACAAAAGCTTTCTTGGAACTATTCATTAGGCTCTCTGCCATTTGATGAACAAATACGTGTAGCCCGAATGGTGCTGATTCCCATGATGCTATACGGAAATCCTCTCGCCAAAAAAATTCTGGTCCACTGGAACCTAAAAAATCAAACGGCGGGGTTTCTTGATTTTGATAGTTATTTTGAACTGCAAATGAAACTAAGTGAGTTGGGCAATCCTCACGCTTATGAAAATTTGGAACGGGCGATTAATTTATTTCCTTCTGCCCTTCCCTATTTTGCTGCGCTGGCTCGCCAAGGCGATGCAACGGCTCGAAGGGTACTCAAGGAGTTTCGGCCAGACCAATGGGTCGTTGAAAATAATAAGTACGATGGAAGATTTTTAAAGGCCCTTTGGTTACTTGCAGAATTTGGAAATCGCCATATCCAATCAGGAATATTTGGTGCCATCCAAAAAGAATTGCAACAAACGCTCGACGATGTGGATCCATCAGAACTTCTGGTGGATGTACCCCGCACCCTAAAAATGGGAATCGCCCTCGACCTGGATCGATATTTTGAATGGTTTCAGTATTTAGAACCGAAGCGGCAAATCGAAATCGTCGATTCCCTTTGGGAATCCTGGCAAAGATTGCCGGCGATTAAAAAGTTATTCTACACGAAGGTCCATACGAAACAATCTCGGGCGGGATCCCACCAATTGCCTCCGGCCTATTATTTTTCTCAGGCCGAGGTCTTAGGACTGCTAAAAGATCCCAGGCCAAGCGAGGGTAACCATTCCTTCGCCTTATTGGCCGGATTGAGTACGGTGATTCCCGGTGCGACAAACTCGTTCACCGACTTCATGCCTCAGGTTTGGGAAATACTTACTCACCCCATGACGCTCATGGCTGGTTTAGGTGTGGGACTTTTGGGTATGGCCTTTTACCGCCGCCCAGCGATTCATGGACTGCGTGAAACCATGATGAATCCGAAGCAGCGACGGGGCCAACGATTGGAGGCCATGGCCAAGCACTATCGGGAGGTGCTGGGCCTAGACAAGGGAGATTCTGAAGTTGAGTTCAGTTTACAAAATCTACGTACCTTGTTTCACGACACCGATACGGCGGTGGCCATTCAGGCCATGGATCATTTCTCGTCCATAGTGCTCTACGGCTTTGATATGGCTAAAACCGAAAAGGCCTTGGGCGAACAGGCCCTCCAAAGAATTATCGAAAATTTGCACCTACCCAAAGCCTTGCGAGAGCAGGCGGCCCAGTCAAAATTTTACTTAAACGCGGCAAAAGACCTCAGCGATTCTGCGGGCTTTGATCATTTAGCCGATTCCTTTTCTCGGGCGGAAGTCCTCACAACCGTTACGGCCCAATTGCCGCCGCCGCAATTTTCCCAACCGGTAAGTCCATTGTATCATTGGCGACTCAAGTCCAAGCTGAGAAATTTATTCCTAGACGATCAAGCCGAACCAGAAGAACGCAATCGTGCCCTAAATCTGTATTTGAGTCATATGCATGTGTTCTCGAATCAGGGCATGAAGATAGAGGTTGAGATGCGAACCCTAAAAGAGGTGTTTATTGATCGCCGCACCCGCCAACTCAATACTCAAGGAAGTAAAGAATCTTGGATTTGGGCCATAGAAGCCTATGCGCTGTTGGCGGCGCAACTGCCCTACGATCGACAGATTTCCCGACCCTATTGGTTAGAATTAGGCCAACTTTGGCGGCATCATTTTCCAATAGATTCGCAGGTGGGTCATACCCTGGCTAAGGCTTACGGAAAAATTCTTGAAGACCTGGCCCAACAGACTAGTTATCTCTATAGAGAGCCCTGGTTTCTAAAAGAGTTTTCCCAAATCGAAGAAATCCTTCGTACGGCTCCCTCCGAAGCGTCGCCTGAAGCAAAGCCCCTCTACCATCGCGCCCTGTTTTTATTCATGGGGCTGTTGACCAAGTTTCCAAATGGCCATCCTGAATTGAAAGAAGGCGAAGCCACCTTAATGGAATGGGCGCAGGGTAAAAAAGGTGATCTCCAACTCAAAAAATATGCAGAACAATTGCTGCTCTGGTTTCGTATTCGTTTTCCCAGCTTGGTGTTGCCCCCATCGGATCCCGCCCAAAACCCTTCTCCCGTACCTCCGGCGGCCAACCCTCAGAGTAAACCATCGGACTTGACCCATGAAGTTCGCCTGGCCTTCGAACAGAACCTGTATCGCATGGATGCCCAGTGGAAGCGCATGGGTACCCTCACTTCCGATCTGGTTTCGGAATCGGCCGTTCAATATTTTATCTTCCATGCTCTGGGTATGAAGACTCAAGCGGCCCAACACCAAAAAGCTATCCAGACCCTGGAACATCTGGGTTACGACGTTCGCTCCGGCGATTCGGTCATTGCGAAATACCTCGATGGTACGTGGAAATTGTCTGCTGAAGAAAATAATATCTCCCCAGTGATTTCTCAGGCCGAGTCCTTGCTGGTCTGGTCCGGCCCCCAAGCTGCCCTGGAATTTATCGAGCAAACGGTGGCCCCCAAAATAATCAAGTTAAAGGCCTTGGCCCATGTGGTGCAAAAGTTGACGGAGGTTCAGGAATCGGAGCCTCCAAGTTCACCCGTTCCCGTAAATCCCGATTCCTTTCGCCCCACCAACCCATGGGCGTTGCGGGCGCGCTTGGTAAAAGAGTCGGAATATTTTTCTCAAGCGGTTCATGATCCCACATTAAAGGAAGCACTGGCCTATAGCATCTACCTGACCTTTATCTTTCGTGCCTTGGGAGATGATGTCCAACAAAACCGGTGGTATCTGCATGCGAAAAAATTATTGGAAGCGCATCCTTATGCCAACAACAGCCCTGGAGAAGCGGTGATGATTGAATCCCCAAACCTCCAAATTATGGACTACGTAAGGTTTTTTGAACTTTGGAAGATCTTGCGTTCCGGTGAAAAACTTCCACCGGCCATTGGGGAACAACTGGTGTTATTGCAAATCGAAGCCACCTTGCAGGCCAAGGATTTTGGCCAAGTTTGGGAACTCGTGAAAAATTTGCGAGACCTAGAACGTCTCAAGGCCTTGGCTTACGTGGCAGAGGGTTTGAAAGAAAAGAATTCGGGTTCTTAGGTGCTGCGCCTTCCCTTAAATAATAGGATAAAAAAGGACGGAGGTTCCAAGCTCCCGGCACTCCTTGATCGAAAGCCGAACCTCCGTCGCTAGGGTATCTCTCCCTTTTCCGGGAAGGTCAAATCACATTAACTATTTGAAATAACTAAATAAATTACTAATCCGGTCGAAAAAAGACGGACCCAGGCCCTGGGTTTGTTTCCTTGGACTAGAGCTAAGGTCAGAAGGTTAAGCTCGGCCGAGACAACTTTTTAATGGGTCTTCCGATGAGGCCTTACGCAAAATTTTTCGAGAATTTTCACCTTCCAATTGCTGAGCGAATATTCCGGGGCACCGCTCATGATCTATTATGGTGCTGCCGAGATATTTCCCCCCACGCCGGGTCACCCCGGACGAATCCACTCGTGAGGACTCTCTTCAGGCCTCCGATTTATTAAGTTACGCCCAATACGAACAACATCGTGGTGAGACCGGGACGGCGGCGGAACTGCTTAGCCAAGTGGCCGCATCGGGACCAACCGAAGTGGCGAGCCGTGCCCAGGCCCGGCTCGACGCCATCAGTGGTGAGGGCGGGTTCTCCCTGGCCAGGGGCGAAGTCCTAGCGGACCAATTCGTCGATCAAGTGATGGACCCGGTGGCCCTCTTGGCCATGACCGGTGCCGGAGCCACCTATCGCCTGGCCCGCGGGGGCTTACTGCGTTCCTTGGCACCCTTCGCCCAAGGCCTCAGTACTCGAGGCCGCTCCACCTTGGGAATGTTAGCCAGTGTGGGTGCCTTCGGCGTGGAGGCCACGGCGTTCCCACTTTATACGGGACTGGGTTCAGAGGCCTTGGGCCACGGATTCGATTGGAGCCCGGAAAATTTAAGCCACCGCATCCAAAGTAGTTTCTTGGTCTTGGGCGGATTGAAACTTTTCGGGCACTTGGGCCAACGCAGTCTGCAGGGTTGGCAACGGGGCCGGGTGGCCACCGGTGGCTGGGCCGAGCGGATCTTGCCCACCTTGGTGCCGCAGGTGAGTATGTATTTGGGAATCGTGTCGGGACAAGTGGGCGAGCGAGCCATTGGCTTGGCACCGTGGGGTGATGCGGGGCAGCTGTTGACGGAGTCGGCGGTGACCTTGGTGCACTTCAACGGCATGGGTCGCATCTTAGGCAGCGTGAATGGCAGCGATCGCTTGCAGGCCTTGCAGCGGGGCGCCTTACCACCACCGGTAAGGGCAAGAGGGTTAGAGCGATTGACACCAGCCTACCAAGAGGCCTTGGCCCAGCTGGGTCGGGGCGAAGGCGGTGAACGTCAAGCCGCTTCTGCCCGCCAACATGTCTTCATGATGGAGGGCAATGGGGAAGGCGACGGGGGTGCACCACGAGAATCCGGTAGTTTTCCTCGCCAGGTTTCCAGTGAAGCAGTCGTTCCATTGGCAAGGGAGTTAAGCACCGAGGAACAGACCGAGGCCAGTCACCACATGGACCGTTTGATCGAATTATTTGTGGATGAAGTGGCGCCTCGCACCGAGCGTGGAGCCACCCGCGTGGATTGGGCGCCTCATTTGGGTTGGTTGATTGATCATCCCCAAGCCGCACGCCATGCCTTGATCGGTCGCCAGGATTTAAGTCCAACCTTGTTGAATCATTTGGCCCAAGGATTAGGTCATGGTCCCTTCCAACCCTTGACCAATCCGAGAATGGATCGAGTTTTAATCGCCAATCGGGGAGAGATTGCCCTGCGCGTGGCCCGCACCTTGGTGTCGCAACGGATCACGCCGCTAGTTACCGTTTCCGAATCGGATCTAGGTCAAAGTTGGGTGGCGAGATTTCAAGAAATGGGTGGTCAAGTGGTTCCGCTGCGCGGACATCAGGCCAGCGAAAGTTATTTAGATATGGACCAAATTTTGGAGGCCGCTCGCAATCATCAGGTGGATGCCGTGCATCCCGGCTACGGCTTTCTATCGGAAAACCCGCAATTCGCACGCCGCTTACAAAGTGAGGGCTTGGTATTGATCGGTCCATCTGCTGAAACCATGGCTCGTGCGGGAGACAAAGACGTGGCCAAGCTGGCCTTTCAAGAGGCCGGAGTGCCAGTAGTGCCCGGTACCGCCCGTGGCTATCTCGAAGTAGATGGTTTGATCGCCGAATTGCGAGAACTGCGAGTCTTGACCGATGGAGAACTGATTCGTCCCATGCGTCTCAAAGCCGTTGGCGGTGGTGGAGGTCGCGGTCAGGCCACGGTTCATAGCTTAGAAGAACTACGAAGTATTTTTCCCCGACTTTCCCGAGAGGCCAGCGCAGCATTCGGCAACGGCGCCATCATGGCCGAGGCCTATGTGCCGCGCTTTCATCACGTGGAATTTCAAATTATGGCCGATCGTTTTGGCAATGTGGTCCATTTCGGAGAACGGGAATGCACCCTGCAGGAGCGGGATCAAAAAATTATTGAGATTCATCCCGCGAGCATATTCGGAACCCATCGGGGCTTGCGAGAACGCATGGCCGATGCGGCGGTTCGCGCTGCACGGGCCGTTCATTACACCGGTCACGGTACGGTGGAATTTATGGTGGATCCCGAGACGGGGGATTTCTTCGCCATGGAGGTCAATGCCCGTATTCAAGTAGAACATCGGGTGACCGAATTGGTGAACCCGGGATTAGATCTTATTGGCGAAGGAATTCGGGTGGCTCAAGGGGAACCGCTTTCTCAGAGCCAAGCAGAGATTCAGCCCACCGGTGCAGCCCTAGAAGTCAGACTCAAGGCCTTGGCTGCAGGTGAAATTCAGGAATTTTCCATCGGCGGTTCTCTTGATTTTACCGCCTTGGAAGCCGAAGGAATTTTTGTCGAGGCCACCTATCAAAAAGGTGACAGCGTCAATGTTCACGCCGATCCCATGCTGGCAAAAATTTTGGTAACTGCACCTAACCGGGCCGCCGCGGTTCAGAGAGCCGCGGCGGTCTTAGCTCAAACCCAACTTCGGGGTTCTGGTGGATTCAACAGTGATCTTGCCCGCAACTTGTCTTTACTCAAGACTCGTGCGGTCCAGGAAGGACTCTACGACAACCATTTTGTCTCACGTTGGAGCGAAAGGGGCGGAGAAGATTTAACCCAAGCACCCTTTCGTGAATCACGACTGCTCAATGATCAAGTTGGGGTGCATCTGCAGGTCAATTCCCTAAGTCCATTGCGACCCTATCGGGCCGATGCCTTGGCATGGGCCATGGAACGGCTAGCTCGTGGCGAAGAGTCGGGCGATGTCTTTCAAATCAAGGGACCCGTTGCCGATCTATTGCGCGATGATCTTTCCTTATATCAGGAAATATTTTTGGGAGCTCCTGAATCTCGGCGCGTTTGGGCACAGACCGATGGAGCCGGCTCCTTGGAACGCTTGGTTTTATTTGAAGACGATGTGGCCAGGCGAGTTTTGATACACCACCAGGTTCCCTGGCTCAATCAGGAACGATTTGCCTCGGAGCGTCCCGGCTCCATTCACCCCACGCCTCTGCAACATGTGGTCTATGATCTGACCTTGCCGCAGCAAGGATTGCAACCGCGGGTAAGGTTATTCCTCTCCGAAGGTCCCGGCATGTTGCGGGAACATTTGGATCTGTCCCCGGATTTTTCTCAAGGCCCCGGTCAGGAATATGCCAGCTTTGTGCAAACCCAAAAAGAAGCGGGCTTGGTGCAGATTTTTCCACGAACCCCATTGGGGTTACGGATTAGCCAGGCGGGCCTTACGGCTGAGTCGGCTTTGGAGATCCGTGACCGCGAAGGAAATATCCTGGTGCAACTGTCACCCTCCGAGGTGATACGCGATCAGGGAGAACGATTCGTGGGTCTCATCGAGTTGGCTCGGTCGGGTATTCCCCGGCATCATCGCCAAAGGGTGCGAGAGCAAATGCTCGAGATATTAGAAGAAATCTCGCTTTTACCCGATTTGCCCGAGGTACGTATTGTTGGGGTGCATTTACTGGATACCATGGCGGAAGAAATGGGTCCTCAATTGGATGCTCCTGGGGCCCTGCGTCTACAAAGATTGGTACAGCGTTCCAGAGATCAGTTGGCATCCATACACCATCCCGAAACCTATTTGACTCATTTAGAAGGGACCTTGCGCGCGGTTGAAGCTTTATTGCAGAGCAATCCGGCAGGCTCCTTGGACCGAACCCGCGGCCTGTTAAATATTATTCCGGCCATGCGTTCGCAGGTGGCTCACTTGCAAACCGGCGTTAGTCAGCGGTGGAGTTTCATTCGGCAATTGGGCCACACCCCCGTTTCGATAGCCTCGGAAGCCATCGATCGTATGGGTAGGGAAATTCCCACCACGGAACGGGTGCTGCTCGACCAAATCATGACCTTGCGAGAAATCGAAGGTGAGATGGGACACCATCAACTCACCGGATACGATCGCTTAAGTGAACATATGTCTTGGACTCGTTTCGTGGACCGCACCGGTGAGAGTCCTCGCAGTCGATTGATGCTTCGGGCCGAAGCGAATCAGGAGCAAAATCCCAATGAACTTGATATCGTCGGTGAATCGCTGATTCATTTGAATCAATTGATGAGACGGCAAGGGGCGAGCGAGGAAAATGTCATTCAGATAATGATTCGCAACCCAGCCGAGCTCGACCTGGGGCAGTTGGAAAATAATTTAAACCTCCTCTATCAAGCCCATCGGGCCGTTCACGGCCAAGCCAATCCCTTAAATCTAAAACGCATTACCTTTATCTTGGCCGAGCCCGGAACTTATCCTACCTACCGCACTTTTCGACCTGAAATAGGCGAGAGTGGCGAAGCCACGGGACGCATGGTGGAAGACTCCATTTACCGGGATACCCATCCCATGTTGGGCCGGGTCTTGGAATTGCACCGCTTGAAGGACTTTGACCTCAGTCGCGATGAACAATACTCCGATCGAAACATTCGTCTTGATTCCGGCCGGCATCGCCAGGATCCCAGGGACTTTAGGCTATTTGCGTCGGGTACCGTTCCCATCGCCATCGTGCGTCGCCATGGCGATGGCGTCATGCGCGGGGTGGTAGGCTTAGAAGCGAACTTGCTGGATACGGCCACTCGCATGGCACAGCATTTGGAGGCTTTGCCGGCGCGACAGCGTCCCAGCTGGAATCGAATTTTTCTCAATGTGCAACCGCGATTGGAAATGAGCGCTCAAGAAATTGCCACCGAGTTGGAACGAGTGGTCAATCGCCATCGTGAGACCTTCGATGACTTGGCACTAGAAAAAATCATGGTGAAGGTCCGCGTTCATGAATCACGAGCTCCCGGCGGAACACGCACTCTATTAGTCAAACTGCATAATCCCACCCGCGAACGTTATGAGGCCTTGGTGAGAAACGTGATCCAAGCACCCATCGCCAATGAAGCCGGTCAGACTCGACTGCGTGAGGTTTTGGTGCCCAATCGTATTTACGATCTCTACTTGGCCCAACGGGTGCGTGACATTACCCGGCTGCCTTGGGATCCCGCCGATATTCCCGTGAGGCCCCGTAGTGAATTGGCCCGACGGATCAGCCGTGCCTGGGGTCAAGGACGGGTGTATGCTTATCACCTACCTCACGTCATCGAAGATGCCGTTCAGTCCTTCCGCCAAAGTTTGGGTCTTCGGCCCATGGAGAGTAGCCAAGGTCGCGGTGTAGGTTTCACCGAATTGGACTTGGATCCGCGCTCCATCGTCCTCGATGAGGCCACGGGACAAATCAATTACAATCACGGTGAGTTGGTAGAAGTGCGGCGAGATCCGGGGCAAAACGAGGCCGGTGTGGTGATCGGCGTGCATAGCGCCGATGCTGGTTTCAACGGCAAGGTCAAACGTGTCGTGATCATCGGAGATCTGGATCATAGTTCCCGTGGCTCCTTAGCTGCACCAGAAACTGCTCGCATCAATGCGGCGCTGCGCTATGCCGAACAGGAAGGCTTGCCAGTAGAATGGTATGCGGCATCCTTCGGCGCGGCCATTTTGCGTCCGCCGGCCCAAGCGGGCGTAGAAAATTTAGATGCTACCGCATCGACGGCCCGTGAGATTGTGCTTCGTGCCCATAGTCGGGGCGTGCCCATTAATTTAGTGATCATGGGCACCAGCATCGGCGCCCAATCCTATTGGAATGCCCTCGCGGGAATCCTGCACGACACCGGCGGTACCATCACCATGCTGCCGCAAAGTAGCATGTCGCTTACGGGACCGGCCGCCCTCTATGCGGCCATGGATCGAAACGTGCATGCGCTAGATTTGCCGGCCAAGACGAGAAGTGTCTACCCCAGTGGCCTACGGTCCTTGGCGGGTTACGAGTCCATCCATGGACCTAATGGCGACGCCATGGCCCAAACCGCCACCCTAAGTGATGCTGCGGCCCGACTCATGCACCATTATTATTATTCCTATACTCGACCCGGCCAAATCGTACCCAGGCGCAGTTTTCATCAAGATCGAACGAATCGCGATATCACCCGCAGCCAAAGTGATACCGGACAAAGTGTTGGTGAGATCCTTCAACAAATTTTATCGGGGCGGGCCTCGCGCGGATCTCGAGAAGCCATCTTAGAAGCTTTGCGCGATCAAGGTTCTCCCGATGCCTTGCCGTGGTGGGAACAGGTACAAGGCATTCAAGGCCAAGCCATGCAAAACGGCAACATGCCTCAGCGTGTAACCACCTTGGTTCAGGAAATGCAAATCGGTGGTCGGCCTACTTTGGTGATTGCACCGCCCATCGGACCACTGACTCCGGGGGATTCCCAATTGGTGGCCCGCGCGTTGTGGAAGGCCAACGATCGCATGCCGGTGGTGATCCTCGGATCCCTTTCGGGATTTAATGCGGATCCGCTTTCCATGAATAACGGCCAACTCTTTGGTGGTGCCTCTATTGCAGAAGCCATCGTCCGTCACCAAGGTCCCATTACCGTGGTCAATCTGGGCATCATCGTCGGAGGTTCCTTTGTGGTGGTGAGCAAACAATTGAATCCCCATCTGCGCATGTTGGCGGTGGAAGGCTCTCGGGCCCAGGTCATCGGTGGGGCCTCGGCGGCCAAGGTGGTCTTCATGGGGGAAATTTTGCGGGAGACCGAGCAAGACCCCAGAGTAATTGCCGTCAGGCAGTTACTCGACGCATTGCCTAGCGATGTGACGGCGGAACAAAGGGCTGACGTGGAAGTCAGACTCGAACAGGTGCGTCGTGAAGTCATCGACGAATTGTCGGAACGGGATGCGGCTGAGTACGATCGGATCCATTCGGTGGAACGCGCCGTCCAGGTGGGCGCCGTCGATGAAATGATTGCACCCAGCGATCTACGTGAAGCCATCATTCGGCATCAGGAAGCGGGCATCCAACGGTATCAGATTGAGCGCTCCCAACGTAGCGACCGTGCCTTGGCCGAATCCATGCGTGTCTTTCTGGCCAACCCCCACGCCGCTGCGGTGGCTATCGAAGTGGGCATCAAATCCTTATTGGCCGATCGTTCCATGACCTTGCCGCAGATCCATACCAATTTAAGAAACCTGCAACGGGCGGTGGAAGCCTTTCAACGAAAGATGATCAATGAATCTGTAAGACCCACCCCGCCTCCCGAACCTGGCGATGGGTCTGATGGTTCCGAAGGTTCCTCATCCCCTACCTGAAAGGCTCCTCCTCAGGAATTTGAGATCCTAACTCCATTGAGTCCAACACTTCGAGATTTGGTGACTACCCAAATTTCCAGGGTGGCGCGGATGGAAGGTGAGGCCGACTGTAATCTATTTTTGGCCCAGGGATTTTTTCAGGTACTGAAAAATCTGCACCACGATCTAGACATGATATTGCCCATTCAGCGACATCCTCAAGGCCGTCTGCAAGAATTAAAACAAGAACTACATACTTTACTGGAGGCTCACCATCGAGAGCGCAACCTTCCTGATATGCTCTACCTCTTCACCGATCTTATCGCCCGG